>JAUWMN010000189.1 GCA_030613165.1 Desulfobacterales bacterium | reverse complement strand
AGACGCCTTGGGACACCGGCTTATGATTTTAGCGATCAGATCCCATCTAAAACCATTAAGCAACGGTGTATGGCATTAAAAAGGTTGGATGAGGAAAAACGGAAGGCCTTTTATAGTCGCTTCATGGGTCAAACGGTATCGATGCTGGTAGAAGAAACCCCGGATCGAATGACCGGCAGGTTGAAAGGCGTGACCGGCAACTATATTCCTGTGGTCTTGGAGGGTAAAACAGACAGTTTGAACAGCCTAACCAGCGTAAGGCTCATGCGCCTTGAAGGCAAAAAAGTTATTGGGTCCCACATAACACGATAGGCCTTATTCGCCATAAAAAACAACTCCGTTCCCGCCATTTCGTTTGCACTTATAAAGGGCGTCATCGGCCTGTCGTATCAGGTTGTTAACGCTGTCGGTCACGTCCTTGCCAATATCTTCCAGCTTGGCGATCCCGACACTCAATGAAGTCGGCGCAAAGTTTCTGCGTTCGTAATGTTTGCAAAGCCTATTTGCAATCTCTTTGCACTGTTTTCTATTTGCCTGGGGAACAATAAGGGCAAATTCATCACCGCCGTAACGATATCCCACATCCACATCCTTCCTGGTCGACTCCGCTACAACTTCTCCTATTGCGATTAGCACCGCGTCCCCTTCCTGGTGCCCGTATTGATCATTATAATCTTTAAACCTATCTATATCACACAACACTAAAAAAAGACTATATTGCTGACGCAGCGCCCTACCAACCTCCTCGCTTAATCGTATATCAAAGCTCCTTCTGTTATTCATGTTGGTCAACCCATCCTTCATAGAAAGCCGGGTCAACTCCATCTTTAAGGCGCGTTCACGTATAATTCTGTTCAACTTTGCTTGCAATTCATTCATATGAAAAGGTTTTGTTATAAAATCAGAAGCGCCTACTTCAATCAGGTCGGTATACTGATATTTGTTGTTATGACCTGTAATTGCAATCGTATCCACGTCCGGATATTCCTTTGATAGCTCGCGGAGAAGATCCATTCCATTCATCCTTGGCATTTCAAGATCGGTAATGACTATAGCAAAAGAACCTTTCTTAAACTTTTCAAGGGCTTCCACTCCATCTTGCGCAACTTCGCAATCATAACCGAACTCTGTCACCATTTCAGATAATGCGTTCAGGATTCTTGGTTCATCATCCACGCATAATATGTTTTGTCGTTTCATAAAATCAGCCTTTGTGGCAATGTGCTTGAGTAGTTACCGTTTTTTGTATCGCCTCATATGGCAAAAATTGCAAGGGTAAAGTTGATAACTTCGCAAAAAAACGCTTGTGTTGAAAGTTTTTTTATAAAGCTTTAAAATAGAATGCAATAGGGTTGAAATTCCCTTAAAAGATGATTATAGTCAAAATCAAAGCCTGTTAAAAAAGATGGCCTCGTAAAAAGGCAGTTTCAAAAAACTATATTGTATTGAACAATAAACGGAGTGTTGCATGAGCGAAGAAAACGAAAAACTTCCTACTCACAAGGAGTTGGAAAAAGAATTAAGCGCCTATTTGACCAAAAAATACGGCGATCGCATAAAAATCATTTCACCTTTTGTCCTTCCTCAAAAAGAGGAATTTGAGGAAGAAAGTAAGGATGGCGACAAATCAAAAGGTAGAGCCAAGATTAATTTTTCTATTAAACCAGAAGAATTGGAAGCTTTTCTCGATCAATATGTGGTCCAACAGTCGGACGCCAAAGCTATCCTTGCCACAAAGATTTGTACACATTTTAACCGCATCAGATACGCTCAAACCCATCTCGAAGAGGATGAAGAAAACATTCTGGGAGGGATAAAAAACAATATCCTTCTGATCGGCCCTACCGGTGTAGGAAAGACCTATCTTATCAAGCTGATCGCCAATAAAATAGGCGTGCCCTTTATCAAGTGTGACGCTACAAAGTTTAGTGAAACCGGCTACGTAGGCGGCGATGTCGAAGACATTATCCGAGATCTCGTCCGAGAAGCCGACGATGATATTGAGTTGGCTGAATGCGGTATTGTGTATATCGATGAAATTGACAAAATCGCTGCGAGTCCTAATCTGGCAGGACCTGATGTTTCACGCGCCGGTGTGCAACGCGCTCTATTAAAACCCATGGAAGAGACCGAGGTCGATTTAAAGACACCTCATGATCCGATTTCCATGCTGCAAGAAATAGAACAATACCGCAAGACAGGAAAACGGGAAAGGCGCACGGTCAACACAAAGAATATTCTTTTTATTATGAGCGGCGCATTTAATGCTCTTGCGGAAATTATAAAAAAACGGATGGTGGATAGTGTAATCGGATTCGGGGCCACCATCGCGAAGAAAAAAGACAATATCAACTTTCTGCAGTACGCTAAATCCGAAGACCTGATCGAATTTGGATTTGAGTCAGAGTTTATCGGCCGCATTCCGGTTGTTACCAGTTTAGCAGAGCTATCTGAAGATGATCTGTACGCCATTTTGCAAAATCCAAATAACCCTATAATCTTAAACAAAAAAAGGGACTTTAAGGCATACGGGATTGAAATCAAGTTCGACAACAAGGCCCTGCGCATGCTGGCTAAAAAGGGAGTCGCCGAACAGACAGGAGCCCGCGGGCTTGTCAGCGCTATCGAAAAGGCTCTTTTAGTCTTTGAAAAGAAGTTACCCTCCACAGAGATTAAGAAGTTTTCAGTAACAGACAAAGTGGTAAAAACCCCTGAAAAAAAACTAAAGGCGCTCCTTGCCGCGCCATTTGATCCTAAGTGGGATGAGATCCTTGAAAAGATTAAAGCAGAAGAGAAAGAGGCTGTAAAAACCTATGTCACCAAAAACAAGGAAGACCTCGCCCAAAGGCATGATATCACCCTGAGTGAATCTCAATTAGAACTTATTGCTCTATGTTACGCGTCACAGGCCTTGGATGTGCCGGGCGTCCTAAAAAAGATCAAGTCTATATATGCGCACATCAAACAGTTAGAAGACTATTTCATGAAATCGAACGGCCTTCAGGTTAGGTTCGATGATGAAGCACGCGACTTTATAGCCTCCATGATCATACAATCGAAAAAGACATTTGGAGATTTTTATAAGCTCCTAAAGGGAGATTTTGAATACGGATTCAGGCTCATTCAGGAAAAGACCGGAAAACAAAAATTTACCATAACAAAGAAAGAATTGGAAAATCCGGAACAATACTTGAATGATATGATTAAGGAAGAATACATAGATGCTATAACGAAGGATCTTGAAGGATAAGAAAGGACACAAAAAATGCTCTTCCCTGATTACAGACCGAGACGATTGAGACAAAATGAACAATTCAGACGGATGATCCGGGAAACCAAACTTTCCGTGGATGATCTGGTCCTCCCTCTTTTTTCAATTGGCGGCAAAAATGTCAAAAATCCGATTCCTTCCATGCCGGGACAGTATCAGCTGTCCATTGATAATATCGTCAAGACGGCAAAACGCGCAAGGGATCTCGGGATACCCGGCATAATCCTTTTTGGAATCCCTGACAAGAAAGATCCGATGGGCGCCCAGGCGCATGCAAAAAACGGGATCGTACAAAAGACCATAAAAACATTAAAGGACAAAGTCCCTGATCTGGCTGTAATAACTGACGTCTGTCTATGTCAATACACAGACCATGGGCACTGCGGTATAGTGCGGGACGGTGTAATAGATAATGATACCAGTCTTGAGATTCTGGCAAAAACAGCCCTTTCTCATGCCCAGGCCGGCGCGGACATGGTAGCGCCTTCGGATATGATGGACGGACGGGTAGCCGAGATACGAGTGACCCTGGACGAAAGCGGATTCTCCGCGGTGCCGATTATGTCGTATGCCGCCAAGTACTGCTCAGCTTTTTACGGTCCTTTTCGCGAGGCAGCCGAATCATCACCTAAGTTTGGAGACCGCCGCACCTATCAGATGGATCCGGCCAACAGCCAGGAAGCCATACGGGAAGCCACCATGGATGTTGAAGAAGGCGCTGACATTATCATGGTGAAACCGGCCCTCCCCTATCTGGATATTATCGCGCGAATACGTGAGGAAATAGATTTACCGATTGCCGCCTACAATGTAAGCGGAGAATATTCCATGGTCAAGGCTGGTGAAAAGATGGGCTGGCTCGACGGCAAACGAACCATGATGGAGATGTTAATCTCCATAAAACGTGCCGGCGCAGATATGATCTTGACCTATTTTGCCATTGAGGCAGCGGAAGAACTCGGTTAGTTATTGGCCAGGTTCACGGTTCAGAGGTTCAAGGTTCAGGGTTAATTTGGTTCGTGGGAGCGGCTTTCCAGCCGCGATTTTTCCTGTGGCTGACAATGAGTCGTGGCTGGAAAGCCGCTCCCACAGTATTGGAGCAAAATATGCCGTTTCTGGACGGCCC
>JAUWMN010000005.1 GCA_030613165.1 Desulfobacterales bacterium | reverse complement strand
GTTTTGCAAAGGTCTCTATTCATTTTCTCAACCCCACATCTATATTCTCACCTTCAGGCTCCGGCGGCAGGTTGGAACGTATAAGAAAGCTTTTCTGGACAGATTTAACCGCCTTGTCGATTTCTTCTACGCCATCTCTTATTTCTTGCACTCCCCGTTTTGTGGATCTTGTTATTTTGGGCACATCGTAGCTTCCTTCTTCTATGTTCTTAATTGTTTTCTTAATAAGAGTAACCGATTCTTTTATATTAGCCATAACATCCGGGGTGGCGCTTTCGACGCTCTCCAATATTCTTCCAAGCTTATCTATTTCCACATACAACTTCTCCAAAGGCTTTTTCGATTTAAGCAGTACCCCAAACGTTCCTTCGCCATGCTCAAGGTGGCCTGTGATCTTTTCAATGTGGGCGAGCGTTTTGCCGGCATTATCCAGGGATGTAAACAAGGGGGCTCCGGGCTCCGTCAACTGAGCGATCATTCTGGATACATTCTGGGCTGCTTCTATAATCATCTTGGACGTTTTTTCGACCTCAAATTCCGCCAAAATATCGTGCAGAGACTTTTTTTCCTTTGAAGGGATCAATCCCTCAGGAGGTATTGGAGCAGCTTCAGCAGTGCCGGGCTTAATTGAAACATATTCCGAGCCTACAAATGTTGGGCTTTCCACCACTGCTATAGAATCAGCCCTTATCCTCGAGGCATAATTTTCCAAGATACTCAACTCTACCTTGACCCTGTCCTCTTCTACCACAATACTCTTAACCTTGCCGATATCGGCCTTGTAGAGTTTTACCACGGCATTTGGGCTGAGGTTATAAGCTTCTTTAAAAACCGTATAATAGGTTACATACTCTTTAAACCAATCTTTTCCTCTTCCCAACAGCACAATGGTAGTCAATAGTAGTGTGATTAGCACCACCATAAAAAGCCCTACAATCTTTTCCATTCTTCTAAAGCGTAGTTCCATAATATACTCTACTCTCTGCGAGCCAGTTTCAAAACGTCCCCTTTTGCCTAATCTCTACGTCAGGCTCAAATTATAATCCTCGAAATACTTCAAGTATTCCTGTGGTTATATTTTTCGCCTTTCTTGACCTTAGACAAAATTGAACATTTTGAAACTGCCTCTCTGCTAACGACTTTTCCCTCTTCTATCACTATTTCCCGGGTTGAAAATTCCTTGACAAAATCTTCATCTAACGCATGAAAGACTAAAGTAACCCCTGTATCCGCAAGTCCTCTCAAAACAGATTTAAATGTATCAAAGCTCTTAGGCCCTAAAAACTCCTTCGGTCTATCTATAAGTAGAATATCCGGCCTCTTGCAAACCTCACGTATGATAATCGCAATTCTCATGTTCTCAGGGTCAAGATATGTGGGCCGCAAATTTAGCTTTTCATCCAAATGAAACATTCTGCACAATTTCATTATATCATCAGAGAGTGTCGTAGGAAATCTGTTTTCAAAATAATTAACCATAAACATTAAATTGCCACTTACGGACCTGTTGCTTATAAATGAGACATCGGAAGCAATATATCCTACTTGTTGCTTGTAGGGCAGAAGATTTCTGTAATCTGAAAAATTAAATTCTTTACCTTGGAAAAAGAACTTCCCGTTTGTCGGATAAACAAGAGATGCCAGTCCCCTCATAAAAAGTCGAACATCATCTCTTGCGTGCGCCACGATTGAGACCATATCTCCCCTGTTCAGAGAAAAATTGATCTCCTGTAATGCGGCTACGCCGCCGGGACCCTTCAAAGAGTAATCAAGCAATCTTATGAGTTCCATATCTTTAAATTAATCGCCTGCGGCGAAACTTTTTTGACAGGATGTACAGGATTTACATGATTTTTTTCTTTATCCTGATCATCCTGTTTATCCTGTCTAACAAAAAGGAAATTCCTATACTATCAAGATAGTCAAATGGCCAAGTTTACATTCATAAATAAAAAATAGCGGAAACAAAAATGTTAACAACCATACAATATAACAGACATTCGACTGCCGCTTTTGAACAGGCCTGCGGAATTTCTGTTATAGAATGATTCACGTTTAATCCCCTGTAAAGGCAATTGGCCGTAATAATCACACCAAAAAAGATTGCTTTTAAGATCGGAGCAATGATGTCTGACGGTGTTATGGATTTGCCTACGCCACTCAGAAAATTGTCAAGTGGGATGTTTGTCGCTGTCCAGGCAATCGCGTATCCTCCAAATATAGCGGCTATATCAAATACCAAAAACAAACATAACATTGCTGTGGTAATACCCAACAATCGCGGCAAACAGACCGCGAACACCGGGTCTATACCCATCATCTCTATTGAATCAATTTCCTTTAGTATAGTCATATACCCTGCTTCGACAGTAATGGCTATAGCTGAACGCAAGATAACGATAATGGCCACGAACAGAGGTCCCGACTGTCTAATAATCGTAAAAACAATCAAATCATTCAGCACAGCGGGATCCTCAACGAGTTCACTATATCCAACAGAGCGGATAATGACAATGCTTCCAGCGACAAGAGAAATAAAAACCACTACCGGCAATGCCTGAATCGCAGTAAAATAGATTTGTTTTACCGTTGTCCTATAGAGCATTTTGCGCCCTTCTTTATGCCTCCGGCACAGAAGGGCCAACATTCTAAAGACAAAGGCAAAAAGTCCCAAAAAATGATCGACGCTTTTGATGGTTTGTCTTCCGATATTTCCGATGAAACCGGTCATATGCTATTTCGGATTGCGGAATACGCCTTCACCGCAATCAAGTTTAAATTGGCAGAACACCTTAACTTTAGGCACTTTAGATCACTTTAGGCACTTTAAACTCTTTTACATTTATGAATGCTAATCCTTTCTGAGCATCCCCACTACCGCAGTCAACTCCTTGCTCTTAAAGATACGTGACAGTCCGCCATAAATTACGATTCCACCCACAATAGATAATCCCACGTACATCATAAGGCGTATGGTGTTGATGTCGCCTTGTAATTCTATGTTACTCAAAAAACATATTAGCGCCAGACCCATTACGATTGATGCGGCGATTGATGTTCCCACCGATTTTAAGATATTCCGTGCCCCAATACGCCCTAAGCGCTTCTTTAAAAACCATATTAGTATTGTCAGATTAAGCATGGATGACAATGAGGGCGCCAGAGCCAACCCCCCATGACGCATGGGTCCCATCAGGAAGATACTTAATACAATATTGGCCAATAATGATAATATGGCCACCTTTACAGGAGTCTTTGTATCCTGAAGGGCATAAAAGGTAGACACGACAATACGAACTCCGGAAAATGCCCATAACCCCAAAGCATAATATAGAAGAGCGTCTGCGGTCAAGCGGGTAGTTGTTGCATCGAATGCCCCCCTATTAAAAAGGAGCTGGACAATAGGAACCCTCAATACGATGAGGCCTATCATAGCAGGGATTGTAATGAAAAAAACAAACCTCAGGGCATATGCAAAGGTGTCCCTTAAGGCATCTATATCTTTAGCGGCCGCCTGCCGAGAAAGACTTGGCAAGACCGCAGTGCCTACGGCAATAGCAAAAATCCCCAGAGGAAATTGAACCAATCGATCGGCATAATAAAGGTATGATATACTCCCTTCCGCAAGGAGAGACGCGAGTAATGTGCCGACAAGGATATTAATTTGATAAACAGCCGAGCCGAATACCGCGGGCGTCATCAATTTCCCTATCCGCTTAACCGCTGGATGATACCACGGAAATCTTCTCCAGAAAAAAAAACCTTTTTTAATCAAAAAGGGGACTTGGAGGGCAAGTTGCAGCGCCCCGCCTATTAACACACCCACACCCAGACCGATAACAGGTCTTTCAAAAAACGGCGACAACCCAAAGACCGATCCGATCATGGCAAGATTCAACAAAACAGGAGCCAACGCAGGAGCCGCAAAGTGCCCCAACGCGTTCAATATTCCCATACACAAGGCCACAAGCGCGATAAAGAAGATGTATGGGAACATAAGCCTGGTGAGAAGTACTGTAATTTCAAACTTTTCAGCAGATACGGCAAAGCCCGGCGCTATAATTCTGACTATAAACGGGGCTGCCAATATCCCCACCACAGAAACTATCGCCAAAATTACTGAAAGAATACGAAGAACTGAACCCGCAAGCTCAAAGGCCTCTTTCCGACTTCGCTTTGTCAGATATTCGGTAAATACGGGAACAAATGATACTGTCAGCGATCCTTCCGCGAACAGCCTTCTTAAAAGGTTAGGAATCCTGAAGGCCACAAAGAATGCGTCTGCTGCAAGCCCGGCTCCAAAGAACCAAGCTATTACCATATCACGCACAAATCCGAAGATACGGCTTAGTAATGTTGCCGCCCCCACAACGCCGGCGGCTTTGGTCACTTCTTTGTTTTCAGACATAAAACAAGCCTATTTAGATCTTGACAATATACAAATAATTTGTTTATTAATATTATTTTTACAAAGTAAATACAACTTTTAGAAGGGAGTACCATAATTGGCAAATCATAAATCAGCTATTAAGAGGGCCAAGCAGAACACTGTTCGTAACCTGAGGAACAAAGCTGTCCGGACCCGGGTAAAAAGTGTTATTAAAGATGTTCGTATCGCGATTCAGAGCAACTCCAAAGAGCAGGCTATCAGCGCTCTTAAGGTTGCTGTCCCAACTATCGATAAGGCCGCCGGCAAAAGAGTTGTTCATCGAAACAACGCCGCAAGAAAAATTTCTCGCCTTACCAGACAGGTCAACGCACTTGGCTAACCAGAAACGAGACCTTTTGTCCCAATACTGTGGGAGCGGCTTTATAGCCGCGACTCATTGTCAGTCACAGGAAAAATCGCGGCTGGAAAGCCGCTCCCACGTTGCTACGCCTGCGGTAGCAACCTTTGTGCGGCCTTGTCTTGGGACAAAATCTACCATTTCTGGATAGTCACTAACTCAAGACAGATTCCCTGTCCCTCAAAAACCCTGAAATATTCTATTGTGGATCTTTTCCGCTGTGCGTTCTGAAATTAATTTGATTGCTGCCCTTTTGTTTGCTTCTGTTGCCGCTTTGTCGGACGCAACTACGGTGTACTCTTCCTTTTCAGTAAACGACTTATCGCTCCACAAAACGTCACCGTTGTCAGATCTCTCTAACCGGACGTCCAAAATAACATAGACACGTTGTTCTGCTGCGACAACTTCTTTAGTGTAAGTTATGGCCTGGCTTCCGAGTTGCTTAATAATACCGGTCAAGACAGCGTCTGCGCTATCCTTTTCTGCAATAGCAAGCCGCTTGCCACGGGTAAATTCATAGACAAGGTCATTGGTAAAATCATTCTCTATCCCAGGTTCCGATGACCTGTTTTCAAATACCAAGACAGCAATAGAGCGGATATCAGGCGGCAGGTTGTTTTCTCCCCCCGCGAAATGGTAGCCACAAGAAGTGATTGCCATACAGAAAAATAGGACAGATATTTTCAGCCCTCTATTCATTAAACCTACCATTGTACTCCCCTCTTAGCTAAGAGCGAAGAGCGTAGAGCTAAGAGTTTAGAACAAGAGGGTATGGAAGATAGAGCTAAGGATCAAGAGCTTGGAAGATGGATCTATCCATTTACTCTCCGCTCTATGCTCTCCGCTCTCCGCTCTTCGCTAAACCACAATATTAACCAATTTTTTCTTTACCACAATAACTTTTTTCACAGGTCTTCCGTCAAGATATGAGACGATCCGCTCATTGGCAAGGGCGACATCTTTGATTGCCTCATCGTCGGCGCCTGCATCGATAGTCAACCTGCTTCGTACCTTGCCGTTTACCTGTACTACAATTAGAAGTTCTTCTTCTTTTATTGCGTCTTCTCGATATTCAGGCCAGGGAACGGACGATACACTACCAGTGTGACCCAGAGCCTCCCACAGTTCATCAGCAATATGTGGGACAAGGGGTGAAAGAAGAACCACAAGGGCTTCGAGTGCAAACCGCATGACTGAATGTGTGGCAGTATCGGTCTTTAGCCGGTCCTTTACTCCGTAAATAGTATTTACTAATTCCATTATACCGCTGATTGCCGTGTTGAAGTGAAATCTTGGATCAATATCCCTTGTGACACCCTTTATTGTCTGGTGTGTTTTTTTATAGATACTATTCAGATCTTCAGTTAACGATTCTTTCCCGTCAAAGGGGGCAATCCCCTTAACAGATTCTGCATAATCAGCCACGAGCCGCCATACCCGATTCAAGAACCTGTACGCGCCCTCGACGCCCTGGTCGCTCCAGTCAAGGTCCCGTTCAGGGGGTGCGGCAAAAAGGCAGCAAAGACGCAGGGTATCAGCCCCATACTTTTTGATCAAGAAATTGGGATCAACAACATTCTTCTTGGACTTCGACATTTTCTCGATCCGGCCAACCACGACTTTCTTTCCACACAGCTTACAGGCCCGATTGTCATCCGTCCCGGATACCTCATCCGGAAAGATAAAGCCGTGCTCCGGGCACTTGATTGTCTCCTTGCATACCATCCCCTGGGTGAGCAATCGATCAAACGGCTCTGAACCTTCCGCCAACCCCACATCCCTAAGAATTCGCGTAAAGTAGCGGGCATAGAGAAGATGCAATATGGCATGCTCAATCCCCCCGATATATTGATCTACAGGCATCCAGTATTCAACATTCTTGGTGGCAAACATACCCTTGTCGTAATGGGGACTGCAATATCGCTCAAAATACCAGGAAGACTCAACAAAGGTATCCATTGTATCGGTTTCTCTTCGGGAGTCGGGATTCCCACACTTTGGACACGATGTTTTTCTAAAATAGTCAAGATCCAGCAGTGGAGACCTGCCGTCTTCACCAAATTTCACTTCTTCCGGAAGGATAATCGGGAGGTCTTCTTCCGGCACAGGGACCACGCCGCACTCTTCACAATATATCACGGGAATCGGGGCGCCCCAATATCGCTGCCGGGAAATCCCCCAGTCCCTGAGTCTGAAATTGACCGATTGTTTCCCCTTACCCTCTTCTTCCAGATACGTGGCAATAGATTCCTGCGCCTCGATATTGCCCATACCGTCAAACTTTCCGGAATTCACAAGGGTTCCACGATCCACATACGCCTCGGTCATGGCAGCGGGGTCAAGGTCTTCATCCTTCGGCTGGATGACTACCGCGATATCTAAACCATATTTCTTTGCAAATTCGAAGTCGCGCTGGTCATGGGCCGGGACCGCCATAACCGCGCCGGTACCGTATTCCATCAAGGCAAAGTTTGCCGCGAAAATCGGCATCTTCCAGCCTGTAACAGGGTTGATACAATACGCCCCGGTAAAAACTCCCTCTTTTTCATAGTCTTCCGCGGTCCTTTTTGCCTTGTCCTGATGCCGCATCCGTTTTACAAACTCTTGGATGGGGCCTTCCTGCTCCGTCCCTGTTGAGAGTTCCAACACCAGAGGATGTTCCGGGGCGAGACTCATAAAAGTCGCCCCAAAAAGCGTGTCCGCACGCGTAGTAAAAACCGTAATCGCGCCCTCCACCTTTTTTAGAGGAAATCGAATCTCCGCGCCGTAGCTCTTCCCGATCCAGTTCTTCTGCATGGTAGTGACCTTTTCAGGCCAACCCGGCAGTTTATCGCAGTATTCAAGGAGTTCATCGGCATAATCGGTGATCTTAAAGAACCATTGATCCAGCTCTTTTTGGACAACCTCACTGTCACACCGCCAGCATAATCCCCCCTCCACTTGCTCGTTGGCAAGCACGGTTTGACAATTCTCACACCAGTTTACAAAAGATTTTTTCCTATAGACCATCCCTCTTTCTAACATTTTCAGGAACAACCATTGTTCCCATCGGTAATACTTAGGATGGCACGTGGCAATCTCCCGTTCCCAATCGTAGCTGAATCCCATGCGCTTGAGCTGGGTCCTCATGGCATCGATATTTTCATAGGTCCAGGCCGCTGGATGGGTCTTGTTGGCAATCGCCGCATTCTCCGCCGGCATGCCAAAGGCGTCCCATCCCATAGGATGCAGCACGTTAAACCCCCGCATTCGTTTATAGCGTGCTATCACATCGCCAATCGTGTAGTTGCGCACATGCCCCATATGAATCTTTCCGGACGGATACGGGAACATCTCCAGCAGATAATATTTTTTCTTATTCTGGTCCTCGCTTACTTTAAACAGCTCTGTCTCTTCCCAGATCTTTTCCCATTTCAATTCTATTGTTTCTGGTTCATATCGTTCGTGCATTCAACCCACTCCTTAGTGTCAGTTGTCAGTTTCTATGCCATACAACCTCCTAAATGGCAAGGCATTTCAGATAAATGGATTGTTATCGTCCTGTTTCTATAGTATAGAAATAAAAAGTCTCTGATGAGCCTATCTTGGTCTTATCATCTGTCATTTATCATCTATCATTGGGCATTTACCCCCGCCACGGCGTGGACAGATGACAAATGTGAAATGATCAATGATCAATGAGAGTCTTATCAGGTGATCAAACAGGCGAATTGGAGACTTTTTACAAAATCATCAATATTCGGCTTTTTCGTATCTTGTTTAAAGAAGGAAGACCTAACCGCCATGAACTACAAATACCTTTTTGGTCCCGTTCCCTCAAGACGACTGGGGATGTCACTTGGCGTGGATCTGGTGCCGTTTAAGACATGCACATACAATTGCATCTATTGTGAGTGCGGAAAAACAACACACCTGACCATAAACAGAAAAGAGTATGTCCCATTAAAAGAAGTCGTAGCTGAACTCAAGGACTATCTTGACCGGAAGCCGGCACTCGATTTTATCACCTTTTCCGGTTCCGGCGAACCGACTCTTCATTCCGGCATCGGAAATATAATCGATTTTTTAAAAACCGAATATCCAAACTATAAAACTTGCCTGCTCACCAATGGAAGTCTTTTTTACCTTGAAAATCTCCGCAAAGAGGTGAGATCGGTCGATCTGATCATCCCTTCGCTTGATGCCGTGTCTGATATAGTGTTCCGAAAGATCAACCGACCTTCCCCCCAGTTGAACCCTCAAAAAATAATCGAGGGCCTTGTAAGCTTGCGCAAGGGATATCCCAGTCCGATCTGGCTCGAAATTTTTATAGTCCCGGGATTAAATGACACAAAATCAGAACTTAAGGCATTCAAGGAAGCCATTCAAAAGATCAAGCCCGACAAAGTGCAACTAAACACGCTCGACCGGCCCGGGACGGAAGATTGGGTAAACAGCGCAAGCCGAGAGGCTTTGGAAAGGATTGCCTCATATTTTGGAACCGAACAGGTAGAAATCATCGCCAAGTTTCAGCATAAGGAGAAGAAATCCACATATAATAAGGATATTGCCGACATCATCCTGAAGACAATTAAGAGACGCCCTTGCACTATAGAGGATCTATCTGAAATGCTCGGACTCCGCATAAGTGAACTCAACAAATGGATCCATATACTGATGGAAACAGAAAGGATAGAGACTGAAAAAAAGGACAGAGGAATCTTCTTTAAAGCAAAATTCTAAATTCCCCCGCTATTTTTCCTAAATAAATTACCCCTATCGTACGATCAGATATATAGGTGCCTTTTCTGTATGGACATCAGGTATTCCTCCACCTTTTTAACGAGCAATGAAAATATCATACAATACGGAGTTGTTAGTTTTATGATCGCATTACAAGAATTATCTTCAAAGGAAATTTCTCAAATCAGATATGCCTGTGCCTACCTGTTTTCGCCTGAATTAGCGAAGAATAATCAATTTATCCAAAACCTAAGATTTGAATCTTTAAGAAGCGCTTTTAGAAAAAAAGCAAAACAATACCACCCGGACCTTAATAATGGCGACCCACCAGTGATGCTCAAAAGGCGTCAGGAACGCTTTATAAAAATAAATGATTCCTATAATGTCATCAAAAATTATGTCGGCAAAGAAGAAAACGTCCAGGCCGGCACGTCCAAAAAAGATTATCCGAAAACCATCGCGGTAGGAGGAGCAAAAGGAGGGATAGGGAAGAGCATGTTTGTATCCAATCTCGGGATCTTACTCTCTTCTCTTGGCAAATCAACAACATTGATCGATCTGGATTTGGGAGGCGCTAATCTTCACCTTTACTTAGGTGAAACTTCTATCCGTAAGACCATCAACGACTTCTTGAATAAGAAGACACGGTCATTGTCCGACATTACCATCAAGAGTCGATATGGCCCTTCGTTTATCGGTGGGGATGGATCCGAACTGGGCTCAGGTAATATTCAATATCTGAGAAAGCTCAAGCTGCTCAAAACGATAAAAGAGATCGATACAAAATATATAATAATGGACCTTGGAGGCGACACCTCCTATAATACACTCGATTTTTTCCTTGCCGCCGACTGTCAAATAGTAATCACTACCTGTGAGCCTGCCGCGTATTTAGAAGCGTATAACTTTATTAAAGTATCTTTGTACCGTAAACTGAATCGAATCTTCAGCCCTGAATCAAAATGGAATAAGCAAAAAGATACTGGACTGGCTGAAATAATAAGAGAGGCGACCCATACCGGAAGCGGAAATGAGATAACATCTATACATGAGCTCATTAAGATCATCAAAGATTCAAAACCAAAACATCTGAATCTTATTCATCAAATCTTGAAAAGTTTTAACCCATACCTCATTGTGAACATGATCAATGCAGAATCAAATTATAAGGATGTAGTGACCCGGATTCAGGACGTCTCGAAAAAACTACTTTGCATTGACGTAAGGCACTTGTGCAACTTCTCATTTGAATATGAAGTTAAAAATGCGACCAACCAATTGAGACCCGTGCTCGCGAAATATCCTCACGGGAATTTCGCCAAGCAGATGAACGGAATGCTCACCAAACTCTGTCCGAATGGTATGTAAAAGAGTAACTGTGCACTCACCGCAAAGACGCAAAAAGCGCAAAGTAAGACTGAGGTCTTTAAAAAACTTTGCGCTCTTTGCGTCTTTGCGGTGAAAACGTATCTATTGCTTAAAAACCGATAGTCACTGCCGCATACGGACCGGACATATCGTAGTTTAGTTCCACATCATCAACATCTATATCAAGATGAATTATACGATACCCGCCGTGAATATCAATAAACGGAAACGGGGTAAATGAGATGTCTCCCATCACATCATAGAGCATGTTATCTGAATAGCCGATGGCGGTAGCTTTTACACGCGCCTCTAATATGTCGGCAAGAAGCCCGACATGGACCCCAACGCCAACCATGGGAATGGGCGCGGCAAACGTCGCTTTTTCAGTCTCAGCAATCGATTTTATCTCAACCTCCCCATCAATCCACTTTACCTTTCCAATGACTCCTATGGAAAAACCTGCCAGGATATTTTCGAGGTCAATGATGTCGTACTGATATTCGACGTCTATCATGTCATATTTCAAAGAAGACTCAACATTGTCGCTTACAGTAAAAGTCTCGCCTTTAAAGGTTATACTTTCTGTAAGGGTTTCTGACCCGGAATAATCGATCTGCATAGCAGACACGCTTAAATGGTGATCTCCAAGTCCCACAAATGCTTCAACTATAGGATAGTCTTCATCATCCATTCCAAGATCATCTTCAAAATCTATTTTGGTGCCAAGGACACCGCCCTCATCTACCGTAACCTCTCCGGCTAACTCCGGAAACCAGTAATACCCCCTAACTCCTACTTCAAGGGCATAAGCAGAAAAAGGAACACATAGCAAGCCCAAAGCCAGTAAAATAACACTTATTCTCTTCATACGATCCTCCTTATTTAAAATATATTAACTCCTTCAGTATTGATAATCTCGTAAAAAAATCTTTGATGAGATCATCAAGTATTCCATCTCCTTCATTTTGCTTTCGGCATTCCGTACACGGTACTTTAATGTTACGCGTTTTACAAAGGTCTCTTTTTACGAAACTATCAAATTCTATATGCTAATAGATATTAATCTACTCTATAAAATGCAACATATTAAATTAACTAATCTGATACCGTATAAATTCCGTCAAGCATTCGTAACCGTAACGCGCTAAAGTTTTTTATTTTTTATACCGATTTCGTGTAAAAAGAGAGCCGTGCAATCTCGGCTATTAATTTATGCAACGGAAGAGACATGAAAACAGTTTGTGACTATCACCCCACCAGGCCGGCACGCTGGAATTGTCCCAAATGTCAGGCAAATTACTGTTCTGATTGCGTCACAAAGCGTGTCCGAGAACAGTATGGACAGCAAAAAGCCTTCCACTTGTGCCCCAAGTGTAATCAATTAGCGAAATCTCTCGGGGTCGGAAATACAATAGTGCCATTCTGGAATAGGCTCCCGAAATTTTTCACCTATCCGTTGAATGCAAAGCCGCTGACATTAATAATTGTCATTTCCTTGGTACGCATCCTGTCTTACAGACTCTGCTTCTTCGCTCTGCTGATGCCCATAATAATCTGGGGGATATTGTTAAAATATTCTTATGCCGTGCTTAAAAACACGGCCCGGGGCGACCTTAGTCCTCCAAAGCTCAATTTTCAAACCATCTCTGACGATTTTCACCAGGTTTTCAAGCAAATTGGCCTTTTTATAATGGTCGGGGTAGTGTTTTTTTTGCTCACTAAAGCCGCGGGGATTTACATCGCATTGTTATTTCTCGCTTTTGCCATTTTATCCGTTCCTGCAATGATCATAATCCTTGTAACCACCGACAGCTTTGTAGCGGCTTTAAATCCTATGCTTTTCGCCGGAATGGCGTGGAAAATCGGGTGGGGATATCTGTTGATGTACTTTCTCCTCGGACTCCTGGGGAGCGCGCCTGCTGTCCTGGCACAATATGTGATTCAGTACCTCCCTGTTGGTTTACATCTGTTCCTTCTCAGTATCGCGGAAAGTTTCTTTACTATTGCCTCCTATAACATGATGGGATATGTCATCTTCCAATACCACGAAGAAATTGGATACCAGGTCGACGATATTAGTGACGACCTGCCCAGTGAAACGGGAAAAAGCGAGCACAATGTAAGCGATGGAATTCTCAACCAAGTTAATGTTCTTATCAAAGACGGGAAGATTGATGATGCAATCTCTCTGATACAAAATGAGACAGGGGGTGTTATTACCGATCTAAATCTGTCCGAGCGCTATTACAACCTTCTTAAAATCGGCCAACGAACGGCTGAAATGATAGCGCACGGCAAAGCACATCTGGACCTTCTCGCAGAGAAAAATGAAAAAAACAAAGTGTGTGAAATATATGCAGAGTGTATATCCAAAGACCCGCAATTTACACCCAGTCCATCCACCTTGTTTAAAACAGCGAGATGGTTGAACGAAACCGGTAACACCAGGAATGCCATCAATGCCTACAATAGGTTTATTAAAGCAAACGCGGGAAGCCCCTTGATTCCAAAAGCATATTTCGTTGCCGCAAAACTTATCTGTGAAAAATTAAAGAATCCGAAAAAAGCGGTGGGTGTCCTTAAAGGATTGATCAAAGCTTATCCCGACCACGATATTACCCCTTACGCGCAAGACTATCTTGAAAAAATCAGCCTGGCTTGATGATGACTTCGTAAAAAGTCTTGAGTTTGATAAAGGATGGCTAAGTAAAAAGGTCAATATACAAGGCGTAGAAGTTTTTCAGGGATGAAGGCATACATATGTATGTCGAATGTCTGAAAAACTACTACAACGCAGTAGATTGGACTTTTTACGACGCCATCATCTCAACAACCTCTCTGCAATCTGAGATTCAGCCGATGCGGGATATCTTTTGCGGATCACCCGTAGGCATTTCCTCCCCTTATCGGACAGCCCTTTCTTAAGATAGGCGCGGGACAGGTTTAATATGCCCGTAGGAATCTGAGGGGACTGGGGACAGTTTTGTAAGAGCCTTGCCATGATCTTTTCAGCCGCTTCCGGGCGCCCTTGTTCGGAGAATATTGCACTGAGGCGTGCGTAAAGATCGGGCGTAAGGCGGGGGCACTTTGCGATGCGGCAGTATTCATCGTATACAGCGTATACTGTCTCATAATCTTTATTATGACACAAATGGAGCAACAGTCTTTCTGCTGTTTTATGAAAGCGCTCTCCTTCGGGGTTGAGCTTATCAATGTTAAAAAGGTGTGTTAGAGCGTTCCGGTTGCCGGGATCTATATCGAGGACCTGCTCCAGCAAGGGGCGGGCGCCCTTCATGTCGAGTTCTCCGATACGCTGTAATCCCTCCTCAAGCAGAGATGCAATCTCTTCTGACCGATCTTCCTCAAACACCTCTTGATTGACACGGCCAAAAAATTTCAGGTTTATATAGCCCAGCAAAGCGCCACTCACAAGCCCTCCTATATGAGCAACATAAGCGACATGGCTGTCTCCCCCAAATAACAACAGGAAAAATTCATTACAGATCCAGATCGGAAGGAGCACAATTCCCGGAACCTTGACGTAGTTGAAATAGAAGCCGAGAGAATAGAAGACCTTAACCTTCTTCTTGCCATATAGCACGGTATAGGCGCCAATAATGCCGGAAATTGCCCCTGATGCGCCAACAAGGGGAACCATACTATCCATATAAATCAATCCAAAAAGCCCTACCGCCATAATTCCGCTTATGAAATACCCCGCAACATATAACACTCTGCCGCATCCCAATTCGAGCACACACCCAACAAGCCATAAGAAAACCATGTTTCCCAAAAGGTGCATAAAGCCCCCGTGTAGAAACATATAGGTAAAAACAGCAATAAAGTTTTTATGCTCAGGAATAAAACCGTACTGTAGAAAGACAACCTTTGACAGCTTCTCTTCATATATTTTCCTTAGGCTCGCCCACTCCGCATATATGAATTCTTCCGGTGTAATAATTTCATTGCCGCGCAGTTTTTTCATAAAAACATGATCCTTTTCCATTTCCTGAACAAAACGGACAAGAATCATTTCATCTTTTTCTTCTCCCTGGAAAGATGGGACATCTTCACCCCTTGAGTTTTTCAAGTACTCCCTATACCTGGGCGCCTCTATTCTGACCAGTCCGGACTCAACATAAAACTCTATAGCCTGACGGCACCACTCCTTGTCGTTTGATTGAAAAAAGAAAAATACAAAGCAGTTAATCAGAATAATCCCGATCGTAATTACAGGGGGATTCCGCCAGCTGATTTTTCCTGTTAGAGGAATGATAAGCATACAAGTTCTGTCCGGTAAGCTTTATTGATGCAAGGAGATTTTAACCTAAGTTGAGCGATTTAGGTTTTACGTAGGATCGGCAGAATTTTATTTTTTCTAAACCCCTTTTTCCAGGGGCAGTTTCAAAACATTCTCCGCCATCGGTGGGATCGAAGGTCTCGTGAAAAGATTATGGGAAAGGGAAAGAAATTGAATATGCAGGGAGATCAGAACTCCCTGCACCGTCTGTTTTTGTATAGGAGACTGTCCGAGAATTCTGGTCCTACTGCAAAAGCGTGAGAACGAGACAAAATTCCCGGACAGCACCTCCTCCTAGTGTTTTTTCCGGGGGTGACACTCACCGCACGTAATCGGCCCCTTGCCTTCCTCCTTGTGGCAGCCCTGGCAATTCGCATGGAACGCCTTTACCGCGGGCATCTTCTTGCCATCTGCCTCAAGTCTATGACACGCGGTACAATCGGACTCTTCGGAATCATCCCAGACGTTTTCACCCTTTTCATAGATATGATGACAGTCCAGACAATCGATCCCTAAATCATCAGCATGAAGCGCATGCGGGAAAGCCGCCGCGGGCCTCTCACGTCCCACAAAGATATCATGCTCCAGCCATTGAATTTCATCTTGA
>JAUWMN010000203.1 GCA_030613165.1 Desulfobacterales bacterium | reverse complement strand
CTCACGCTGTTGCAGTAGGATCAGGATTCTCGGACAGTCTCCTAATTGGTTAAGATGTTTGGTAGGTATGGAAAAACGGAGTAATCTCTATGTATGAATTAAAAATCATAACCCATTTTGCGGCAGCGCATCAGCTCAGAGATTTTAAAGGCCCCTGTGAACACCTGCACGGTCATAATTGGAAGATCGAAGTATATATCGCCTCTGATGTGTTAAATGAAGCCGGCATGGTAGTAGATTTTGCGGTTATCAAAGAAAAGACAGGAGCGATTATAAAAGAATTCGACCACAGATTTTTAAACGATTTAGAGCCGTTTAAAGATCGTAATCCTTCTTCCGAAAACATTGCTCAATATATAGCAGAGCGACTCTCTTCTGAATTAAACAGCTCAACAATACGGGTGACACGGGTCACTTCGTGGGAATCCGACACCGCTTCCGCGACGTATTATATGCCTACTCGGACTATGGAGGCTGTCCGAGAAGTCTGATCCTACTGCAAAAGCGTGAGAAACGGCCCAAATTTCCGCAAGTTTTCGTCAAATAGGCCTGCTATTCTCCTCAAATTTGCGAAAATTTTGTCTCGTCCTCACTCTTTTTCGTTACGGACATAATTCTCGGACAGCCTCCATAGCCTCTTCTTCTATTATAAGTTGCTGTGCAATCTGCAGATCATAGAGGTGGAGCGGGCTTCTCCCTTTATAGTTAGGATGATTGGAATATATATCTGCGGCTTTTTTGAGGGTTGCCACGTCCAGCCAGATATGATTTTCCCATACTTTCGGGTCCTTGCTGTCCCACATACGGAATTCGATATCATTTCCGTTTTTTCTAACATACATTTTCAGGTTTTTCTCCTGAAGTTCAGGATAATAATAGATTCCTCTTTTGTCTTTCATATCTTCTTATCCTTTATCATTATAAAGAGCCATCATGTCATCGCGTGTAACTATCGCTTCAACAGAGGAGATATACTCTTTAACACGAGCCAGGCCGCCTTCCTGCCGGTCGATAAGTATTATGGCCTTAACCACTTCCACTCCCTCGGCACGGGCCCGTTCAATGGCCTTAATAGTGGACCCTCCGGTGGTGGCCACATCATCTACGATTACCACCCTTGCCCCTGGCTTCAGATCACCTTCGATCCATTTTACAATTCCGTGATCCTTTTGTTCTTTGCGGACTGAAAATGCCTTTATCGGCATCCCTTTTATTTGTGACGTAAACGCTGTTGCCATCGCAATAGGGTCGGCGCCAAAAGTAAGACCTCCGATTCCATCCGGTTTCAGATCCCGTATAATATCAAAGACAAGATGGCCGATCAGGTACATGCCTTCGGGGTCCAATGTAGTCGGTTTACAGTTAATGTAGAAGTTGCTTTTTTTGCCGGAAACCAAGCTGAAAATCGGTTCTTCGTTGTACATAAAAGATTTTTCAAAAAGGAGCCTTTTAAGCCTCTCTTTCATTGTCATGTTTATACCTACTTGTATCGTTAATTTAGATTTCTCGTTACCTTATTTGGTTGCCATGTGGATATTTTTATAGTATTTATCAAATTTGTGTGGTGCTGGATCGTCAGTTTTTAAAATCACCATAAAAAAGCCTTCGCCGAACTGGAAGAAGCCCTTTTAAAAAGGATTCAGCGAAGGCCTTGAGCGAGAAAAACCGTTTTAGGCCCTCCTCATGCTCGTGACAGCAGAATAACAATTTTACCGCTGTAGGTCAATTGATAATTTTATGTTGTCATGTTTCATCTTGGGGTAAACATGAAAACGCCGCCAATGACAGATTTTTTTAAAAAGATTCCTTTCGCACCATGGACAGATTTCATACTCCTCCTTGTAACACTTTTTTGTCTTGTGTGTCCTGCTGATGCGGAAGATTCCACAGTAATGTTGACCCTTGAATCGAGTATACGTAGAGCCCTTGAAAAGAGTACTGCTATCCAGTCTGCCCTGCAAGGGGTTGTAGCTGCCCAGGAAAGGGGGGGAGGGCAATTTACGGAATTTTTGCCCAAATTCAGCGCCGGTTATTCGTATACCAGACGGGATGAAGAGAGGACGATAGGTAATTTCGTTCTCAGCCCGCAAGATATTTATGAATTTTCCGCTACTGTTAATCAGCCTATTTTTAAGGGGTTTGATCTGATTACAAGGTACCGGGTGGCCGGCCTGGAACTCGATATCTCCCAGTTCGAACTGGAACAGACCAGACAGGATATAATATTGCGGGCCAAAGAGGCATATTTTGGAATACTACGGGCAGAACGGCTGTTGCGTGTGGCAGAAGATGCGGTTACACGGCTTGCCGCCCATGCAAAGGTTGCAAGAAATTTTTACGACGTTGGAATGACACCGAAAAACGATCTGCTTGAAGCCGAAGTCGAGCTGGCCAACGCAAAACAGGAGTTGGTAGTGGCGGAAAATAGACTTCAGGAAGATATATCTGGATTTAATACCCTCCTTCGTCGTCCTATTGACGCGCCGGTGGTTTTGAAAGACATCCTGACCTATGAACCTATCACGCAAGACTATGAGTCATGCTGGGAAACCGCCAAACAGAGTCGGAGAGAATTAAAGGTGGCGGATTTGCAGGTAGAGATTGGAGAAAAGAATGTTCAAATTGTTCGGAAGGACTATATGCCTGAAGTCAACCTCCAGGGAAGTTATAATAAACTCGGCGACGACCCGGACGTGCGGGGAGGGGAAGGCTTTATTGATCCTGAGTCCTGGAATGTTATGCTATCGGCGACCTGGACTTTTTGGGAGTGGGGAAAGACCCGACACGGCGTTAAGGAACAGTTGTGTTTTGTAGCCCAGGCCAAAGAGCAAAGAAAACAGGTGGAGGATGACATCCGGCTCGAAGTTAAGAGAGCATATCTCAGGCTGATAGACTCGGGGAAAGCCATCTTTACGGTAAAGAAGGCGATTGAGCAGGCACAGGAGAACTTGAGAATGAACGAAGAGCGATACAAGGAACAGGTGGCCACATCTACAGAGGTGCTTGATGCCAGGACTCTTCTTTCCGAGACGGAAACAAATTATTACAATGCGTTAAGTGCTTATAATATTGCAAAGGCTAAGCTGTATAGGGCCATGGGTATAGAGGTAATAAGGTAAGGGCTTGCAATACGTAATCGATATGTAATATTTCTTATTGCAAGAATGAAATAAAATAGAGGCAGTTTCAAAATGTTCAATTTTGTCTAAGGTCAAGAAAGGCGAAAATTATAACCACAGGAATACTTGAAGTATTTCGAGGATTATAATTTGAGCCTGGCGCAGAGATTAGGCAAAAGGGGACGTTTTGAAACTGGCTCAAGAGAGAGGAGTTACATAACTTGGCTGATTCAAACGATTCAAAGACATGTGTCTCGATGCAGTGCAGCCGTGAAGAGACGCTTCAACGTCTACCTGAAGAGGCGAGACAGATTCGAATTGAGATACTCAAAATGCTTCATCAATCCGGTTCGGGTCATACCGGTGGGTCTCTGTCCGCCACAGATCTTTTAACAACACTTTTTTTTACAGAGCTTCGTCATCGATCAGAAGAGCCGGACTGGGAGGGCCGGGATCGATTTGTTCTTTCCAAAGGGCATGCCGCGCCTCTTTATTATGCGGTGCTGTGTCGTTTTGGGTACATTCATGCCGATGAATTGTGCAGTTTGAGAAAGGTAACCTGCATGCTTCAAGGACATCCTGATTCCAAGTCAACGCCCGGCGTGGAAATCTCAACCGGTTCCTTGGGCCAGGGGCTTTCCATAGCCAACGGCATGGCTCTGGGACTACGTCTGAACGAAAATAATGCCAGAGTATATGTCCTGATGGGGGATGGAGAGGTCCAGGAGGGCATGATCTGGGAAGCGGCCATGACTGCCGCGCATTACAAAATAGACAACGTGTGTGCCATTCTTGATCGTAACGGTCTCCAGATTGACGGTACTGTTGAAGAAGTTATGAATATAGAACCGCTTGCCGACAAATGGAAGGCGTTTGGCTGGCACGTAATCAACATTGATGGGCATCGGTTTGATCAGATCTTAGACGCATTTAAAACCGCTAAAGAGGTTAAGGGAAAGCCGACGATTATCATTGCCAAGACCGTTAAAGGAAAAGGCGTTTCAATATTTGAAAACAAGGTGAAATACCATGGGCT
>JAUWMN010000272.1 GCA_030613165.1 Desulfobacterales bacterium | reverse complement strand
CTGCCGGATTTCAGGATAAGATTAAAAAAAGAGACCTTGTAGCTATTAAACTCCACTTTGGTGAAGCGGGAAATACTGCCTTTGTTCGTCCTGTTTATGTCGCCAGGATTGTTGAAAGTGTCAGGAGCAAGGGGGCCTTACCCTTTTTGACGGATGCGAACACTCTTTATGCCGGCACCCGAAGCGATGCGCCAACCCACCTTGCTACAGCCATTCGAAACGGTTTTGCCTATTCTGTGGTAAATGCCCCCCTTGTTATTGCTGACGGGCTTAGGGGTAAGAACGACGTTGTTGTGCGGATAAATCAAAAACACTTCAAAGAGGTGTATATAGCGTCTGATATCGCGCATGCCGACAGTCTTATCAGTGTCGCGCATTTTAAGGGGCATGAACTTTCCGGATTCGGAGGGACCCTTAAGAATCTCGGGATGGGGTGCGCCTCGCGCCGGGGTAAGCTGGCGCAGCATTCTACAGTATCTCCCAAGGTCAAAAGAAAAAAGTGCAAGGGGTGCGGCGCCTGCCTGGAATATTGTTCCCAGGAGGCTATATCGATAAGCGATGACAAGGCCCGTATTGATCCTGAGAAATGCATTGGATGCGGCGAGTGCATTATTGTCTGTCCCAATCAGGCGATTCAGATTCAGTGGAACCAGGAGATTCCAATATTTCAAGAGGGTATGGTCGAGTATGCAAGCGGGGTATTGAAGAGGAAAAAGGGAAGGTCGCTTTTTGTTAATTTTGTGGTGCAGGTTTCTCCCGCCTGCGACTGTTATGGTTACAATGATGCCCCTGTTGTTCGTGATATCGGTATATTGGCCTCAAGCGATCCGGTTGCGATTGATCAGGCATCCTTAGACCTGGTAAACCGGGAAGACGGAGCAAGAAATTGTTCTCTGCCCGCGAGTTGCAAGCCGGGAGAGGACAAGTTTCGGGCGCTTTATCCAAAGGTAGACGGAACTATTCAGCTTAAATACGCAGAGAAGATTGGACTGGGAAGTCGAGAATATGAGCTTCATATTTTGCGTTCTGTCAAGTGGGAGTAAGGGAAACGCAACCTATATCTCCGACGGCAACACATCGATCCTGTTAGACGCAGGCCTCTCAGGCATTGAGATAGAACGACGCATGCAATCAAGAGCTCTTCGAATGGAAGAACTTGACGCTATAGTCGTTTCTCATGAGCACGCCGATCATATCCATGGAGTGGGAGTGCTGTCCCGTCGATATAGACTTCCCGTGCATATAACACGACCTACTTTTGAAGCAGGGCAAAGACAGCTTGGAAAAATTGAAGAACCCAAGTATTTCCAGTGTGGCCGTTCTTTTTATGTGGGGACCCTTGCGATACATCCTTTTTCGGTTTCTCACGACGCGGCAGACCCTGTGGGTTTTACAATAAAAAACAAAGACAAGAAAATAGGAATTGCCACTGACCTCGGTATCGCGACCAGGTTGGTGGAAGAACATCTAAATTCGTGCGCGTTGTTAGTGCTTGAGGCAAACCATGATTTGCAGATGCTGGAAATCGGGCCATACCCGTGGGAAGTAAAACAAAGGGTCAGAAGCCGGCTGGGCCATCTCTCCAATGAACAGTCAAGAGATTTGCTCTGCAACGTGCTCCATGAATCTCTCCAGCATGTTATTTTGGCCCACATCAGCGAGACCAACAACGAGCCGGAAAAGGCTTATGACGCGGTCTGTGCAGCGCTCTCAGATGCTTCAGCCGACAACCTGCAATTGACCGTAGCCTGCCAGGAAAGGGCGGGGGAGGTTATTCGATTGTAGAACCTTATCCGTTATTTCATTTCTCCTATGACTCCACTTCCAAAAGACAACAACATCCGCGAGCAAGTACTTGATGTTGCAAAGAGCTATCATGTAGAGGCTCCTGCCGGCTCCGGAAAGACTACTCTCCTTATCAGAAGATATATTCGACTTCTCGGTATCGTTAACCATCCTCATGAAATCCTTGCTCTTACCTTTACCAACAAGGCTGCCGGCGAGATGAAGGAGCGTATATGCTCTATTTTCAATAAGGCCGGAAAGGGAAAGGGTCCCCCTGGAAATACCCTGGAAGATGCCCTTGTAGAAGACGCCCGTCGGGCTTTGAAACGTCATGAGAAATGGAAAGATCTTCTCCTGTCCCCGGATGGCCTCCAGGTTATGACATTTCATGGTTTCTGTTACAGTTTGATTTCAAGGGCTCCGTTTGAAGCGGGTATTTCACCTATGAGTGAGATTATGAGCGAGGATGAACAAGAACTCCTGTTAGGCGAATCGATCCGCGGGTCTATTCGAAAGATTTGGAAGCTCCCAAGGAATGCGGCAGTCCGTGTCTCTCTTGAAAACAGGCTCCTTCGTCTGAACAATCGGATGCCGGCGCTGATACAGGAATTAAAGAGATTAATCAAGGAACGTGATCTATTCAAAGACCTTGTATCGGTGGTGCGTTCCCACCGTGATCTTTCGGGATTGACATCAGCTCTTTCAAAGCGCTTGGAATCCCTGGTGGAGTCGTTTTTAAAGGAGGCTGCGGAACAGTTTAAAGCTGTTCCTTTGGCCAAAGAATGGGAGGGCTTTAAAGCAGACCTGAGAGCGCGTGGCGCGTCTAATTCCGATAGGCTTCCGGAGCGTCTTCCGGCGCCGACTATCTCAAATCTTGGTTACTGGAAAATGGTGGCGGAGGTCCTTACCACAAAGCAAGGGAAGGCGAGGCAGAGGATGGGCCCGTCTACGGGCTTTTATACCGGATTTTCCGGAAACTACTGGGGAAAAAAGGTGAGGGAGATCCCGGATGAGGCGGCGCGTACTCTCCATAATCTCAAAGATCTGCCTGAACCTGGGATGGCTCCTACGGATATCGCGGCGCTTGCCGATCTTGTTATTCTGTTCGCG
>JAUWMN010000251.1 GCA_030613165.1 Desulfobacterales bacterium | reverse complement strand
GTAGATTTCCCCCCTTTTTTCAATATTTTCCGTCGCTATGCAGAAACTATCTACTAACTGGTTAGCGATAAGGACGTGCCAGTGGAACTATCATTTAAACCTTTGTCAATAGACCAATGCGACGACTTTGTGTCTTTGTTTGGAGAGCGAGGGGCATCTGGTGGGTGCTGGTGAATGCTTTGGCGTCTTACGAGGAAGCAGTTTGAGGTGCAAAAAGCAAAGGGGGACGCCCTTAAATTTCTAAGTTGACGCTGTGATAGGAAAGTGATAAATGTGAAGGTATGCCAAGATTAGCCAGACTTGACGCACCCGGTGTGTTACATCACCTTATGATCAGAGGGATAGAGCGACGAAAGATATTCAGAAACGATAAGGATCGCCAAGATTTTTTAGATCGCCTATCAACCTTGATGCCTAAGACCGAAACATCTTGCTATGCCTGGGCATTTCTTCCAAATCATGCCCATTTTCTTTTTAGAACCGGCACCATCCCTCTTTGTACATTGATGAGAAGATTGCTTACTGGGTACGCTGTTAGCTTCAATAGGCGCCACAAACGACATGGCCAACTCTTTCAGAATCGATACAAATCAATTGTATGCCAAGAGGAGGTTTATCTGCGTGAACTGGTGAGGTATATCCACCTGAATCCTATCCGAGCAGGAATTGTGCGTACCCTTACTGAATTGAATAAATATCCTTATAGCGGGCATAGTGTGTTAATGGGGAGGAAAAAGCGCCCATGGCAGGATGTGGATTATGTGCTGAGCTATTTTGATGACACACCTCGTCGAGCAAGAAAAGAGTATGTTTCTTATGTAGGAGCTTGTCTTGATCAAGGACGTAGAAAAGAGTTGACGGGAGGCGGGTTGATAAGAAGCCTCGGAGGGTGGGCAGAAGTAAGAAAGCATGGATTAAGAGGCCAGGACCACATCAAGAGTGATGAGAGGATATTGGGGGAACCGGATTTTGTTGATGATATCCTTTCCCAAGCTAGTGAGAAATATGAGAGGAAATACGAATTAAAGCGTCTGGGTTATGATCTGGATCAGGTTGCAGCACGAGTGGCTGACATTCACGGAATAGAGGTGGATGAAATCTTTTTGAAAGGCAAACAACAAATAATTGTAAAAGTCAGAAGTCTTTTTTGTTTTTGGGCGGTGCAGGAACTGGGAATATCCCTTACTGACTTAGCCAAGCGTCTTGGGATCAGTGTCCCCGGGGTTGGATACTCGGTGGAGAGGGGCAGGAGAATAGCGCGGGAGAACGATTATCAGTTAATTGTATAAGTATTTTAAATTTTTAAGGGCGTTATATATTAAAATAATAATAGAATATACCTCCCAGTGTAGTGAAAAGAAAATTTATTATCGCGTAGATAAAAAAATAACCTCCTAGTAATATAGGGAAAAAATGATCAACATTTCAAATCCACTAAACTAAAAGGAGGTTATTATGAACACAGAAGATCTTATCAGGCTCAAGAAGTATCGTCAAATGAAGGATGAGATCCGGGGATCGGATCAACACATGATCGTGGGTATTGATATTTCCAAGGACAAACATGATGCGTTTTTGGGTACCGCCACGGGAAAGACGCTTTTGAGGCGGCTGATCTTTGAAAACACAATAGACGGATTTAACAAATTTCTGACCCATGTCGATGCCATCGGGGATCAAAACGGATTAGATGAGACCATATTCGGTATGGAACCAACAGGCAACTATCACAAACCACTGGGATCTCATTTGATCCGATGTAATAAAAATGTCGTGCTGGTCTCCGGGGTGATGGTTAAACATAACAGAGAGCTGTTGGATGGGCGCTGGGACAAACACGACAGCAAGTGTGCGGCCAACATTGCCGATTTGATATCCCAGGGCAAGTTCTTGTTTTACGAATCACCTTCTACCGGAATAGAGCAGCTCCGAGAGCTTCTGTCCTTGCGGAGACGGCTTAAGAAACAAGAGCACAGTGTCAAGATGAGGATCCGGAATGGGCTGATCACAAAATATTTTCCGGAGATGGATCGCTTTTTTAGCCGTTGTGAAGCAGAAGGTCTTGCAATAGTGCGCTGGTGCCTGGATCCCAACAAGATCATCGGTATGGAATTTTCCCGGTTTTTACAAATAGTGACCACCCGGGATAGAGGTGAAGCCCAGAGGCGCCGTTTGCGGAAGATATACGATCTTGCGGTAAACTCTGTGGGATGTCCGATGGGCGAAGCTGCGGAGTTTGAGGCCAAACTGTTAGTGGAAAGGCTCAAGGAGTCGCGGAAACGGATTAAGGAGACTGCAGACCAGTTAGAGGCCTATAGCAGTGAGTTTCCGGAATATACCTATCTGTTAACCATACCCGGATTCGGTCCATATATATCTTCTTTAGTTTTAGCGAAAATAGGCAATCCCTACCGGTTTGAAAACCGTAAGCAGGTTATCAAATTGTCAGGGTACGATCTAAATGCAATTCGCAGTGGAAAGAGCAGTGATCAGGCGGTTCCGGTAATATCGAAACGGGGAAACAGTGAATTGCGCTATGGACTTTATCAGGCTGCATTCGTTGCTTCAACTCGCAATGAACATTTTATTAAGTACTACACAAGGACGCTGAAGGGTCGTGAGCGTGAGCGCGGAATCAAAACCAAGATGCGGGTTAAACTGGCAGCAAAAATGCTGGTCATTGCCTGGACGCTGATGAAAAAGCATCAGCCTTTTAACCCGGATAGTTTGAATAAATAATAAAGAGTTTTACAGTTTCGGCGAGAGAGCCCGTTTAAGGGCGTTGAGGCAATAGACCTCGGGAGTGATCCGCCACAGGCGGAGGCCTCTTTCTGAACTTTCCAATCTGGATAAGGAATGATGGGTGATTCCGTTAAAGCGGAATATGCCGGATAAACGTAACGATTAGATGAGAAGTTCGCTGTAGAGAGAGATTCGTCGAAAAGTCAGTTGATTGCTACAGGAGAGGTGCGCCTTTTTGCAAGACACGAAACATAACCAATTGATTTTACAAATATTAATTTCTTGAAAAAAGTGCTTGACATAAGGAGTATAGAATGTCCCCCTTGACTGATACTGTATTGCCGGGTCATCTGAAGGCAATGAATGCCATTGGCAGCTGGCGCACCCCTGAATCCGGTGAACTTTATGTGCAGTGTCCCGACTGTCATCATGCGGAGTGGCGACCGCAATCCTGTGGCCACCGCAGTTGTCCAAAGTGCCAAAACTATGAAGCCAGCCAGTGGATTGACCGACAACAGGCCAAGTTATTGCCTGTTCTTTATTTTATGGC
>JAUWMN010000112.1 GCA_030613165.1 Desulfobacterales bacterium | reverse complement strand
TTAATGTTGAATGTGTATTATTAAATACCACACCCCTAAATCCCCTGTTGTTTGCGGGGACTTTAGGAATTCCGCTCTTGTGAGGGGTGGACGCGAAGCGGACGGGGTGTGTAATTCCCCTTACTGATAAACTCTCAAGGGTGAGACTTTGCATAACGCGACATTTTTTCGTCAGGCAAGGAAGGCGAAAAATTTAACCGGAGGAATACATTGGGTATTTCGAGGATTAAATTTTGAAGCCTGACGCCGCATCACGGGAAAATGGCAGTTATGCAAAGGTCTCAGGGTATCTCGCGACAACCGTTGTTGTTATCCCCCCACGGGGTGTGAATACCCCTTTGATCTCCATTTGTTTTGGCTCAACCACAGCCGTCAGATCTTCCAATATCCTGTTTACTACATGTTCGTAAAAGATCCCTACGTTTCGATATTGGAGTAAATAATACTTCAACGATTTCAATTCGATTATCTTTTCACTCGGTGTATATCGTATGATAATTCGGCCAAAATCAGGGAGCCCTGTCAGAGGGCATACAGAAGTAAATTCCGGTTGTTCTATTTCTATATCAATTTCTCTTTTTGAATGATACGCGTACTCTAAAACCTCCAAATATCCACGGTCGATAGATTCCACACTCGCTATCTTGTCTCTAAGTTGTTTTCGTAGCGCCGCCTCATCCATTGAAATGTATCCTTTCCGAGACAATTTTAAAACGTCCCCTCTTCTATATAATTTCACTTACGCTATAGTATTTTTTCCGTTAATTTCATACTGTTCAACATGAAACCGGCTGTCCGCGAGGATTACAATCTCTTTCGCCAGGTTCTTTTCCAACAATTCTACTATGTCGTGCTCCTCCCCCATCAAGAGATCCGCCACATCCGGGTGCACCTTTACGGTAATCCTGTCGCCTGCCACCTCGCCGGCTTCCCGTATGATCTCTCGATACAGGTCATAGCATACTGTTATCCTTGATTTAAGAAATCCTTCCCCCTCGCAGTAAAAACATGGTTCGCAGAGCATCCTGTTGAGATTTTCGCGTGTACGTTTGCGAGTCATTTGGATGATCCCCATTTCAGTCATGGGAAGGACATTTGTTTTTGTTCGATCCTTTTTAAGGGCCTCTCTGAGAGCATTGAACACTTTTTCCCGGTTTGTCTCCCTTTCCATGTCAATAAAATCGATAATGATCAGCCCCCCAATATTTCGAAGCCGGATCTGATACGCTATCTCTTTTACTGCCTCAAGGTTTATCTTTAAAACGGTCTCTTCCAGATTCCTGCTACCCACATACCGGCCGGTATTTACATCTATTACAACAAAAGCCTCGGTGTTTTCGATCACAATATGCCCACCGGACCTTAGCCAGACCTTCTTCTTAAGCGCCCGCGCTATCTCTGTCTCAAGATTATAGGCATCAAAGATCGGCTCCGCGCTATCGTAGAGTTCTACAGAATCTTTTAACCTCGGCATAAATGTATCCAAAAACTTAAGGATTGACTCATATCCGGACCGGGAGTCAATAATCAGCCTGTCTGCTTCCTGAGTGAAGAGATCCCGGACGGCCCTCAGCGTAACGTCAAGCTCCTTATGTAAGAGAGAAGGCGCGGGCATGTTAGCATATCTTTTTTGAATATTTTCCCATAACGTGCTTAAAAAATCCATTTCTGAAGCGAACTTTTCTTTGCTTGTCCCTTCACTCAATGTTCTTGCAATAAACCCGTATTGTTCAGGCTTCAGCTCGCTGATTATCTGTCTTAATCGATCTCGTTCATCCTCATCTTCGATACGTCGCGATATCCCGATGTGGTTTGTCCTGGGCATCAGGACCAGAAAACGGCCCGGTATCGAAATGTGAGAGGTGATTCTGGCGCCCTTAGACCCTATGGGGGCCTTTGACACTTGAACCAGAATGTCCTGCCCCTTCTGAAGGAGATCTTCAATATGGAAACTTTGCCCTAATGATGGTTTCGCGAATAAAGCTTCGTCATCAATCCCTTCCTGCTCTTCTACTTCTTCATCCGCGGCAGTTACCATCAGCCTTTCATATTCATCAATACCGCTGTAGACATCTGTAACATATATAAAAGCAGCCTGACCCTGCCCGATGTCCACAAAGGCCGCCTGCATACCCGGAAGGACACGGATTACTTTCCCTTTGTAAATATGCCCCGTAATATTTTCTCCCACACGCCTTTCTACAATCAGCTCTTCAAGATTGCCGTTTTCAAGCAGGGCGACACGGGTTTCGTGATAGGTGTTGTTGATGATCAGTTCTTTAGACATATAATTTAACCTCTAACATTTAAGAAAAAGATTCCGGACGCAGATGAACGCGGTTACGAGTTTCGGGTTGCGTGTTACGAGTTAAAAGAAAAAAATAATGTAAAATTATAATAGATTAAGTAGCAAAGCAACTATATTCATTACAAAACCTATAGGCAGAAGTCAAAGAAACCCGCAACCCGCAACTCGTAACTCGTAACCGTATGTATCTGCGTAAATCTGTGTCCCCAAAATCAACTTCTATACTTTATTATATTTCACGATATCTGCACGTTTCAAAACATCATCAGGGAGCCCAAAAATGCTCGCGATTACCTCCAGCGGTCTTACGACCTGGCCCGGCCCGCCATTTACAGTCATTATTAGTGTGTCGGGAGCGGTTAGCTTGAGGCTTTTGATTATGGTCCGAAGGTCAATCTCTTTTGATTTTCCTTTGCGGTTTATCTTTGTAATAGGCCATGTGTCCTGGTCTAAAAAGCCCCTTAACCCGGCTTCAAGAAAATGCCCTGCTTTCAATTGAACCGTATACGATATAGTACCCCCCGCTTCATCGGTTGAACTCCGGGAATAAGGAATACAGTCGAGGATCATTATGCCGTCCGGAAGTTCGCGATCAAGTCGCGTTATTAGGGTCTCCGGGGACGGGGAAGCTTTTGCGTCTACCGTTATCACTAAATTTTCTTCAACACTCTCTATCCCGATGGGAAGCGCTGATTCAAAAGAGATCTTCGGCATGGGATGAAACCCTTCTGAATACTTTAAAGGAATGCGCGCCCTCCGAAATGCCCGTTTAAAGATCTGCATCAGTTCTAAGTGGCTAAAATATTTAGATTCACCCCGCTTGGAATAGGATACTCTAAGTTTCTTGTAAAATCCCCCTGCATCCCCCTTTTGAAAAGGGGGACTTTCAGTTGTCCGGTCCTCTGATAAAGGGGAACTTTCAATTGTTTCCCCCCCTTGGGAAAGGGGGGATAGGGGGGATTTTTTGAGTTTCAAAATTTCTGGTTGTATTATTTCGTCTTCATGGAACGTTACAGGTTTAATGTCGGCGTGATCACAGACCCCGCACAGATTACATTCGCCGACGCGACAATCAGCCGTGGATTCCTGCTGCAAGGCTTTGTTCCACTCATCTTTTAAATAATCTTTTGTAACCATGGAATCTATATGGTCCCATGGAAGAGGCTCGTCCAAGGGCCTTGTACGTGTAGTATAAAAATCAATGTCCACGTTGGACTGCTCTATTGCCTTTTCCCAAAGATCATACCTCAGTCGTTCGCTCCAGCCGTCCAATCGGCATCCAAGTCTATACGCGTTGACCAATAACTTGCTCAATCGCCGGTCACCGCGAGCAAAAAGTCCTTCCAGAATGCTCATCTTCGGGTTGTGCCACTTGAATTTAACCTTGCGCCCTTGAAGTTTTTCTCTCAACCATCGGAGCCTTGCGTCACTTTCGGCCATAGATAGCTGTGCCGACCACTGGAAGGGTGTATGGGACTTTGGGATAAAGGTTGAAACGCTCACATTAATAGAGCCTCGCCTCTTTGCGGGACCCTTGATCCCCTGAAGTCTTCGAACCAGGAACACAATTTCTTCTATGTCTTCTTCAGTCTCTGTGGGAAGGCCGATCATAAAATAAAGTTTGATAACATGCCATCCCAGTTTAAAGGCGTTTTCAACAGCAGCTATTAGGTCCTGTTCCGTATTATTTTTATTAATCACATTCCGCAGACGCTGACTCCCGGCTTCAACGGCAACGGTAAAGCCTGTTTTGCGGACCCTTTTTATCTGCTCCATAAGTTCCGGGGTCAGGGTTTCAACACGAAGAGATGGAAGTGATACCGCTGTCTTTTCCGGTTCACACCGCATCATCAAGCCTTGCAAGAGCGGGAGTATGCTGCAGTAATCACCGGTGCTTAAGGAAAGGAGAGAGACATCCTCATAGCCGGTCGCGGAAAGCGCTCTGTCGGCCAAATCAAGGAGATTCTCCGGCGAACGCTCCCTGACCGGTCTGTAGATCATTCCGGCCTGGCAAAAACGGCATCCCCGGGTACAACCCCGCGCCACCTCAAGACTCAACCGGTCATGAATAGGGCTTCCAAAAGGTATGACCGGATGATCCGGAAAGGATACCTGGTTCAGATCTGAAACCAGCCGCTTTTTCACCACATCATACCCTGAATGCAGCGGAGTGAGAACCTGAAATCCGTTTGCGTCTGTCGCGGACTCAAACAAAGAAGGAACGTAGACTCCATCTATTTCAGACCATTTTTTTAATAGCGATTCACGATTTTGTCCTGATTTTTTCCACTCCATCCACACATCGGTCAATTCACATATTACCTCTTCGCCGTCTCCAACAACGATTGCGTCAAAGAAATCAGCCACAGGTTCGGGGTTGAAGGCGCAGGGACCACCGGCAATAACGATCGGGTGAGACCTGTTTCTGTCCTTTGAATAGAACGGAATTCCGGCAAGATCAAGGATGGTCAATATGCTTGTATAGCTTAACTCGTAGAGGAGGCTGACACCTATGATATCGAATTCAGCAAGTGGTGTCCTGGTCTCTAAAGAGAGGAGCGGCGCCCCTTGCGCCCGCATTTGCGCCTCCATATCCTCGCCGGGCACAAAGACGCGTTCTGCCGCGATCTCCTTCTTGCTGTTTAATATATGATATAATATCTTTGACCCCAGATACGACATTCCAATGTCGTAAAGGTCAGGAAAGACCAGGGCAAACCGGAGTCTTATCTCCTCAGGATCTTTTCGAATCGCGTAAGTTTCTGAGCCAAGATACCGGCTCGGCTGCTGCACTAATGGGAGAATATCGTTAAATGTTTGACGAATCATAAAATTAGTTGGTATGTAAGTTAAAAAAAGCGCCGTCAAATGAGAACGGGTAGACACCGTGTTTCGGGTTGCGCGTTACGAGTTTTATTCCCATTCTGTTGGGACGTATTAACATGAAATCTGTTAATTTTGCTACCTAATTTATTGTAACATTATTATATATTTTTTTCATTACCTTCTTTTTTAACCCGTAACCCGTAGTAATTATAAAAACAGAGGCATTTTATACGTGCGTTTTTCATGGAAATATTCTGTCATCCAAATTTTCCTTTTTGTGGGCTTACTCCTTTTCTGTGTCACCCTTTGGGGAACTTTTGCGGACGCGGCCCCTTTTCCGAGGGAAACCGCCGTGGTTCGTGCTGTGCGCAAGATCGGCCCGGCTGTCGTAAATATCAGTTCTGAATATAAGGTCACGAGACGAACAAATCCTTTTTCTTCGTTCGGTATAGACCCCTTTTTCGACTCATTTTTTAAAGATTTTTTTGAGCCCTATGAGGAACGGTATACACGGGACAGTCTTGGATCCGGCGTCGTAATTGATGGGAAGCGAGGTTACATCCTTACCAATGAGCACGTAATTGCTCGAGGATCAAAAATCAAGGTAACTTTAAAGGATGAAAGGGTGTTTGAAGCACAATTAGTCGGCGCAGATCCTGATTCCGACCTGGCAGTCCTCAAAATTGCTTCTGAAACACCTCTTCCAGCCGTTGAAATGGGGAATTCAAACGACTTGATGATCGGCGAGACCATCATTGCCATCGGGAACCCTTTTGGATTTTCACATACTGTTACCACCGGCGTCATTAGCGCGCTGAACCGATCCCTACGTATCGATGACCGGGTATATCGCGATTTTATTCAGACCGACGCCTCCATTAATCCGGGCAACAGCGGAGGCCCCTTGTTGAATATAAATGGCGACCTTATAGGGATAAATACAGCGATCTACGCCAAGGCCCAGGGAATAGGGTTTGCCATCCCTATCAACAGGGCAAAACGGATTATCGATGACCTGATCGCATACGGAGAAGTTC
>JAUWMN010000103.1 GCA_030613165.1 Desulfobacterales bacterium | reverse complement strand
AGGTAAGGCTACCAATATTGTACCTGACCTGGTGACGGTAGAAGGTGAAGTCCGAAGCCATGATGTTAATAGACTGGAAGAAGAGACCAAGAAGATCGTAGCAGCCTTTGAACATGAAGTTGCCGCCTACAAGAAGAATTCCCCTTCTGATGACGAACTTCCAAAGGTCGACATATCAGTAAAATTAGATTTTTCGCATATAAATGTATCTGAAGAACACCCTGTAGTCCAACTGGCTCGTGAGGCGGCAGACAGGAAAGGGTATCAGTTAGCTTGTAAAACAAGCGGTGGAGGAAGCGACGCCAACATCTTTGCCGGAAACGGTATTGTGACAGGAGTGCTCGGCACCGGTATGCGCGATATGCATACCGTGAGGGAATCTGTCCGGCTCAACGATATGGTACACAGCGCGGAGCTTATTCTCGAAATCGTCCAATTGCACGCAATGAAACAATAAGGGGAAAAAATGACTTGCGCATACTTTGACTGTTTTGCCGGCATCAGCGGCGATATGCTTTTGGGGGCGCTGATTGACCTTGGGATGCCACCGGACTTCTTGGAGGCGGAGTTAAAGAAACTCCCTTTGGACGGTTTTCGCATTGAGACTGCTGCTGAACAGAGAATGGGGATCTCCGGCCGCAGAGTATGGATTCTGGCAAATAAAGAAGGAGACCACGCAAGAGACTACAGGAGCATCCGAGCCCTTATCGAAGAAAGCCCGCTATCTGATTTCGTCAAAGGATTAAGCCTTAAGATATTCAGAAAATTGGCTGAAGCGGAAGCCCGCATCCATAACACACCTGTTGAATCTGTCCACTTCCACGAATTGGGTGGCATAGATACTATCGTTGACATTGTGGGTGCTGTACTCGGAATTGAGTGGCACGGCATAGAAGACATCACCGCTTCCGGAGTCCCTACCGGCAAAGGTTTTGTCACATGCGCCCACGGCACCCTCCCTGTTCCGGCGCCTGCCACGATCGCCCTCTTGACCGGAGTTCCGACGTATGGGCCCGAGATTCCGCACGAAATGGTAACCCCCACCGGCGCGTCGATACTGACTTCGGTGGCAAGCAGCTTCGGCCCAATGCCTCCTATGGTGGTCGATCGGATCGGATACGGTGTAGGAAGCCGCGAACTCGAATCAATGCCCAACCTGCTGCGAATTATACTTGGCAGAAAAGATGCCGAAACCGAGAGGGACCGCATCACCATTGTTGAAACCAATATAGACGACATGAATCCGGAAATCTACGGCTTTCTCATGGAACAGCTCTTTGCCGAAGGGGCGCTTGATGTAGCGCTGGCGCCGATCACCATGAAAAAAAATCGCCCTGCTACTATGCTCAGGGTGATCTGTCAGACAATGGACCGGGATCGCATTATCCGCAGAATACTCCTTGAGTCAACTGCGACAGGGGTGCGGTATTATGAGGCAAACCGGACCAAACTGCCTCGGGAAGTCGCAGAGATCGTAACAAAGTACGGAAAAATGCGGGTCAAGCGGATTACCGGCCCGGACGGCAAGGTTTCAATCACCCCGGAGTATGATGAATGCAGGAGAGTCGCCCTTGAAAAAGGGATTCCCATTAAGGAAATTTATAAGGCAGTCGAGTTGGCTGATAGCGATCTGAATTAATACACAATGCCACTTAAACAAAAAATTATAATCTCCTTGGCAACAGGATGTTATGTGGGACATATTCCCTTCGCGCCAGGAACGTTCGGCTCCTTACTCGGAATCCCGCTTGTATGGGTTTTGTCAAAACTTGCCCCTCCCCTTTCGGTTTTCGCTATCCTTCTCTTTATTCCTTTCTCGTTCTGGATTGCCGGCGAGGCTGAAAAAATATTCAACAAAAAAGACAGCGGTTGTATTGTCATTGATGAAATTGCCGGGATGCTGGTTACATTCTTTCTAATTCCGTGGTCGGCTCAAAACATTTTGATCGGCTTTGTCCTGTTCAGGATATTTGACATAGCAAAGCCGTTCCCTATAGGCCTCATTGACAGAAAGCTCAAAGGGGGACCTGGCGTGGTTCTGGATGATATCATGGCCGGAGTCTATGCGAACGTGGTCTTACACCTTTTCATAATACTCTAACCTTGAACCTTGAACCTCGAGCCTCGAGCCTTTTTGTTTGAAAGGAATACCATGAACGCACTGGAAGAAGAAGTCGCACATATCCTTTTGTCACAAAAACTTACCATAGCGGTGGCGGAGTCGTGCCCCGGCGGGCTGATTGCCTCCAGGTTGACCAACATATCGGGCAGCTCCGCGTTTTTTGAGCGGGGCGCGGTCACGTACAGCAATCTTTCTAAAACAGAAATGTTGGGAGTTCCAAAAGAGGTGATCGAAACATACGGGGCCGTGAGTGAACAGACCGCAAAGGCGATGGCGGAAGGGATCAGAAAACAGAGCAGAACCGATTTAGGCCTCTCAGTAACCGGGATAGCCGGGCCGACCGGAGGCGCTCCGGGAAAACCTGTAGGCACGGTCTTCATCGCCCTTTCTTCCGACAGAGGAACCGAATGTCAAAAACATTTGTTTAAGGGGAACAGAGAGACCATCAGGTGGGAAACGTCAGAGACGGCCCTCAGATGGATACGAAACTGTTGTCAAAAGAGTGCCTAAAATGTAATATCTCAATCCCCTTGGCATCAAAATGATATCTTTGTCGCTGGACTCGTCTTCTCATAGAATGTCATAATAACGTCAAAGGTAGCGCCCGTCAGGCGAAAATGTCTCAGGTCAAGGGCTCTTGCTCTGCACAGTTACAACCTCCCCAACTTTTCCCTCGTGTAGACCCCCCCTCGGTTTCCTGTTTTTAATGTATACTTGGTGGTTGAATAAGTGTAGGATGATATTTTTTCAGCCAGTCAATAACGTCGGCCTTCAATTCCTTTGCGAATGCTATAAGTTCATCCGCGTCATTTTCTGTAACGGCTCCGATATAGTCATATTCGACGATGTTTCTTTTTGACCTGCATGTATCAAGATACTCGGCATCGTCCTTTTTGTCTTTGCCAAGTATTAACGGTAGCGCCTGAATGGTCCGGTAAAGCTGCAAAGCTTTTTCGGCCTTATACCCCTCGGCGTATAAAAGGATAGTGCACAGCTTGAGCGCGGCATTGTATGCTATACCAAATCGCCAGTCGTCTGAGATGCCCCCTTTTGCGTCTTTCAGATCTCGATTTATGATCATCATCAGATTGCGTATCTCTTCCACGCTGGTTTTATGAGGGCGTAACCAGCCGTTATCAGCCCATTGCTTCAAACTCATTTTCATTTCCTATGATAAATATCTTAGGCTCTTCTATCACCTGGGCAATGAAATGTTCCTTGTTTTTTTTGCGTCGTATAAATTCTTCTTCACTCATAACATGGGGGTTGATTTCTCTGCCGATTTTGTCTGAAACACCCGACAGCATTCCGGTTACTTTTCTTAAACCCAGGTTCCCGATAATCATGATATCCACGTCACTGCCCGCCTGCTCTTCATGACGCGCCACTGATCCGAAAACAAATGCTGTTTTAATTTTACTATCATGCATAAATGCTTCCCTGATAACATCGACCAGACCGTTTGTTTTTAAGACAAGACTATGAAGCTCGGGATATAGAGGATGTCCCCTGTTAGCTCTGTAGTACATGCGGTTTCCATCTTTACGTTTCTTTACAAGATCCAGACGCAAGAGTTTTTTCAATTCCGACTGTATTGTCCCTATAACAAACCCTGAACGCCTTTCCATTTCTCGCATATGCAGCTCTTGGTCACTAATTCCAAAAAGCATGCGAAATACTTCTGCCCGGATTTTAGAGGATAATATCTGTGGTAACATGTTCATAATGTATGTTTATATCATACAATTGTATGCTGTTGCCATACAAATATTGCTGATATAGTAAAAAGTCCCGATGAGCCCATCTTGGTCATTTTTTTGCAAGGCTTCTTAATAATTGGCCCCCATTTTCTTAACAATTCAAATTGATTATTTATCATTAACGAGTACAAAAGTAAAGCTTGATGATTTCGTGAAAAATCGCTATTTCCCTCTTGCAAACAATCCGTAATAATTCTATATTAATTTACTTTAGAGGCAGTTTCAATGCGTCCCCTTTTGTCTATGAGCTATCAGCGATGAGCCATCAGCCAGGTACTATACGATCTTTTATCGCGATTGAACTTCCGGAAGAACTTATTGAAACGATCAGGAAATTACAGGAAGATCTCCGCAAATATAGACTAAACATACGATGGGTTCGGCCTGAAAATATTCATTTGACGCTCAAGTTTTTGGGGAATATATCAGAAGAGGATGTCGCGCCGATCACAGGTGTGTTAAAGACCGCTACAGATACCACGGAGCCTTTTCATCTAAGGGGGCAAGGGATTGGGATATTCCCCGGTATCAGCCGCCCACGGGTTGTCTGGGTGGGGATGTCCGGTGATGTGGAGCCACTTAAGGAATTCCAGCTCCGTGTTGAAGAGGGTTTGGAACAACTTGGATTCCCAAAAGAAAAACGACCGTTTCGATCTCATCTGACTCTGGGACGTGTAAAAGGAAAAGTAGAGAAACGAATTTTGTTGGAAGCAATTGAACAACTCGGCAATTTTGAGTCGGATTCGTTTACAGCGGACTCAATAATACTGTTTCGCAGCGATTTACAGCGAGGAGGAGCGGTATATACGAAGCTGGCTGAAGTACCGTTTTTGTAACTGCTTATCTCACCGCAAAGACGCAGACTTTTAAGATCTATTAAAGTTTGAAGTGAGCTAAAGTGCCTAAAGTGAACTAAAGTTGTGGAACTTGCCTATGGCAAGAATAATTATTAGATAAAATTCCTTAACTTTAGGCACTTCAAACTTTAGTTCACTTTAGCTCACTTCAGATATTTTGCGCCTCTGCGGTGAAAATTATTACCCCTTATAAAGTATATTAGGAGAGACAACAATGACAATTTCCGCAGATAAGGCTAAGGCCGTAGAGGTGGCAATGGGCCAGATCGAACGCCAATTCGGCAAGGGTTCTATCATGAGACTGGGCAGCGCTGATATCCCGGAGATCCCTATCATTCCTACAGGTTCGCTCGCCCTGGACAGGGCACTTGGGGTAGGAGGCATACCGCGGGGACGGGTCATAGAGATATTCGGTCCGGAATCTTCCGGCAAGACCACCCTGGCTCTTCACATTGTGGCAGAGGCCCAAAAAAAGGGGGGTATCGCGGCATTTGTCGACGCGGAACACGCCCTTGATATTATGTATGCCAAAAAATTGGGTGTCCATGCCGATGATCTTTTGGTCTCTCAGCCGGATTCAGGAGAACAGGCGCTCGACATCGCCGAACTCCTGGTTCGGAGCGGCGCCTTGGACGTACTGGTCATAGATTCCGTGGCCGCGCTGGTCCCAAGGGCGGAAATCGAAGGAGAGATGGGAGACATCCAGGTCGGCCTTCAGGCCCGCCTAATGTCCAAGGCGCTCCGCAAATTGACATCCACGGTCAGCAAGTCCTTGACATCGCTGATATTTATCAATCAGATCAGGATGAAGATAGGGGTCATGTTCGGGAACCCGGAAACCACTACCGGCGGGAATGCCCTTAAATTCTATTCTTCTGTCCGGATCGATATCCGGAGGATCGGAACCATCAAAGAGGGAGACCAGGCAACCGGAAGCCGAACCCGTGCCCGGGTGGTCAAGAATAAGATAGCCCCTCCGTTCAAGGAAGCGGAATTCGATATCATGTACGGCGAGGGGATATCAAAAACAGGGGACCTCCTTGACATGGGAGTCGCGAACGGTATTATTGACAAGAGTGGGGCGTGGTATTCATTTGAAAAAGAACGTATGGGCCAGGGGAGAGAAAACGTAAAACGTTTTTTAGCGGAAAATACGGAAACTTTCGACAAGATATCAACCGCGGTAAAACACGCCATAGGGCTTGCCCCAAAACAAGAGAATCAAAAAGAAAAGAAGAAAAAAGAGACGGCATGACATCAAACGAACTGAGAGAAAAATTTTTAACCTTCTTTAAAGAGAAAGATCATCGGGTCGTAAAAAGCTCATCCTTACTCCCTCACGATGATCCAACACTCCTTTTTACCAACGCCGGCATGGTGCAATTTAAGAGGACTTTTTTAGGGGAGGAAAAACGCGACTACGCGCGCGCCGTCACCTCTCAGAAATGCGTCCGGGCCGGAGGAAAGCATAATGACCTGGAAAACGTAGGCCGCACCGGGAGACACCATACATTTTTTGAAATGTTGGGGAATTTCTCCTTTGGGGACTACTTTAAACAACAGGCCATAGAATTTGCCTGGGATCTCCTGATCAACGGCTACGGTCTTCCGGTGGAAAAGCTCTGGATATCTGTCTTTAAAGAAGACGACGAGGCTTATCAGATCTGGCATAAAGACATA
>JAUWMN010000144.1 GCA_030613165.1 Desulfobacterales bacterium | reverse complement strand
CGAAAATCCGCATTTCAGGTAGGATCGAATATAACAACCACCGGACACAGCACCGCCGACTTTGCTGTGTGGCCCACCGGGTGCCGATTCCTTTTGCCTGGTGTGACGTGCTGGGGGGGGTGTGCCGGCTCTACAGGTGGACGGATGAAAAGGGTTCGAATCATGGTGGTGTTAAAAGCCGCCGGCCGTGAACTGCGGAAGATGTCCAAACCTCGCCTGATCGCGCCGCTTAAGATAGGAGAAGCCACTGTTGAAGAAGTAAAGGTTGTGAATATACTGACCTTTGTTATCCTCTTTATAGGACTTTTTGTTATATCAGCTCTTTTGCTGTCTCTCTTTGTCCCGGATTTTGTTACTGCAATCGCGGCATCAAGCGCAACAATAGGCAATATTGGCCCTGGGTTGGCAGGAGTAGGGGCTATAGAACACTATGGTTGGATTCCTCTTCCAGGCAAATGGATACTTATTTTCTGTATGCTTTTAGGAAGACTTGAAGTCTATACCGTGTTGATCGCCCTCCACCCCGCAACGTGGAAAAGTTGATGGCGCCCCATCCTTTATCAAACTCAAGACTTTTTGCGAAATCATCTCAAGTTGAGGGGGGTTGGTTAGTCGACCAAAACAACCTGTCCCGGATAAATAGTGCAGTTTTTACTAAAGCTATTGACGCGAAGGAGATGACTTAAGGTCATATTATGCTTTTTGGCAATCCAGGTTAGGTTGTCCCCTGATTGCACGCGGTACGCTTTTTTGTTTTTAGCCAAAAGTGTACTTCCTTGCTCTGTAATTTTAAGGATTTGTTTAGCATAAAGACGAGTAGATTTCAAGCCGTTGAGCCGTTGAATCTCCTTTGTGGTGGTATTGAACCTCCGAGCAATAAGCCATAAAGAGTCGCCGGTCCTTACACGATATTTTCCCCCGGGAAGGAGCTGATAATTCGAGGCAACACGTCTTCTTCCACCTCTCCCCCTCACTGGTATCTTTAGCTTTTGCCCAGGTCGAATGAAATGTTTCCGCCGGATGTTGTTCGCGCTCGTAATTGCCCGGACACTGGTCCTGTATTTCAAGGCAATAAGATATAAAGATTCCCCTCTTCTCACCCGGTGGTATATATAAGACTTTTGTGGCGGGGTCCATTTCGGTATCTCATTTAGCTTTGCAATTAAAACCTCTCCCGCTCCTAAAGGAACTTTGAGACTATATGGAGTATCCGGTGTGGCCTTATACCTCAGTTCAGAGTTTAGCGCTATGAGATCTTTGGAAGATACTCCTAACTTGTCGGCCACTGTCTTTAATTGAACCTGTTTTTCAATCTCCACAGCTTCATAAGGGATAGGTTCGTCCAACTTCTCTAAGACGATCCCATACTTCGCCGGGTCTTTTAGGATATGCAGCGTAGCCAAAAACCTGGGAACATACCGTGCGGTTTCTCTGGGGAGTTTCTGGTAGAGATCCCAGAAGTTGTCCAAATAATTGATCTTCTGGTTGCGAATCACCCTTAAAACAGCTCCTTCACCGCAGTTGTAACCGGCAAGTACCGTTGACCAGTCCCCAAATATATTATGCAATTCTTTTAAGTAGGCAATGGCCGCGGCGGTTGCTTTTTCAGGATCTAATCTCTCGTCAATCCATGCATCCCTTTTTAAGCCGAATTTATAGCCGGTCGAGGGGATAAACTGCCAGAGACCGAGCGCTCGGGCACTGGAAAATGCCCTGACCTTAAATCCGCTTTCAATAAGCGGCAGCCAGGAGAGTTCTTCCGGAAGGCCTGCTTCTTTCAAAGCCTTTAACATTTCTCCCCTGTATCTGCCGGAACGTTGATAGGACTCTACAAAAAATCTCCGTTCAATCCCCTGGAACCGTTTAATCTCTTTCTCAACATGTTTGTTCATGATCAACGGTATTTCTTTATGATTCCCGTTGAGCACGATATACCTGGAAGCATATATCTCCAGAATCCTCTTGGAGATCATGAACCGCAGATTTTCTTTTTGTTGAATCAACTTGGGAATATTGTCAGGATCTACATTTAATATAAGTGTATAGGCCTGATCCAGGGCGTCAAACGCTCTCTCCAGCTTTCCTTCACCCCAAAACTCCTGGGATGTCTCACAAAGTTCCAACGCGGTGTCAAGGGTCTGTGCCTTCTCACGATTTTCTTTGGAGATGTCGCCACTCTCGTTGGTTTCGGCGGTCGGGGCGCCCTTTATATCTCCATTGACGTCCTCGATATGTTCCGTCTCCGCTTCAACAAGGCAATCCAGAGAATCCATATTATCGTTGTTTTGTACAGTCTGTACCTTGACCTGACTGCAGCCAACAATCAAACACATACCAAGAAGAAAAACCATACACCTGCGCATAGTAACTTTCATAAACAACCACCTTTTAATATTGTATATCAATCCATTCGTAGCAAGTAACTCGTTGTCTTGTCAAGGTTTATAGTTTTAATGACTTTTTACAAAGTCATTATGGTTTTGAAGTAATGCGAAATTCATTCCAAAATTTCAAAAAATCTGTTAAACGTATCAAATGTTATGAGGAACATAGGAAAAGTTCCTATTGTTTTCTTATATCGGAACATTAAAAGAAATTTTTAACACTAAACGTGAAAAAAAACATTTATAATTAAAGATTTTTTACAAGTTTATCATACTATTCTTTTCAAGCGAAGGTTAAAATGGACATAAAGAAGTTAAAACAATTATTAGATTCTGTACATTCCAGTCAGATATCTGTCGATGAGGCCTTGGCACAGTTAAAAGATCTCCCCTATCAGGACATTTCTTATGCACGGGTCGACCACCATCGATCTCTAAGGAACGGATTTCCCGAAGTGATATTTGGACAGGGGAAATCGGTTGAACAGATAATCGGCATTATGGAAGCGATGGTCTCAAAAAATGACACAATAATGGTCACCCGGCTCAAAAAAGAAAAGGCTGATCGTATCACTAAACGATTTGTTGATAGCATATACCATCCAGACGCAAAAGTCTTGATATATTCATCAAACCCTATCGAAATAACCGGGAAAGGGACTATTGTGGTTGTTACTGCCGGGACATCCGACATTCCAGTGGCGGAAGAGGCTGCTATAACAGCTCAAACTATGGGAAACCACGTAGATACGCTGTATGACGTAGGTGTCGCCGGCATTCATCGTCTGATAGATTACAAAGATAGCCTTGAGCAAGCATCGGTCCTAATCGTTATCGCTGGTATGGAAGGCGCGCTTCCGAGTGTAGTCGGCGGCTTAGTGGACAAACCGATTATCGCGGTGCCGACCAGCACGGGATACGGGACAAGCTTTGGCGGTCTTACCGCTCTCTTCGCCATGCTCAATAGCTGCTCCTCCGGGATTGCCGTGGTAAACATTGACAACGGTTTCGGCGCCGGGTATGTGGCTTCCCTTATTAATAAAATATAAGCAGTCAGAGTTGTCAGCTTACCGTATAATCAGATACGGTCGTATCTTTTCCAGTTTTTTCTTTCCTATACCGTGGACTTTAATAAGATCGTCCAAGGTGTTCAAGCGACCCCGTTCCTTTACGAATTGAACGATACGTTCGGCTAAGCGCCTGCCTACTCCGGGAATGACATCTAATTTTTCTGAATCCACATTGTTTATATCCAACGGGATGCCGAGTACTAATTGCCCGGCCGCATCCATATCTTCAATCTCTATCCCCGCCTCACCCTCATTCTTCTTTACCACTATTAATCGAACACCGCTCTCCAGAGTCGGTGTTCTGTCGCGGGTTTTAAGAACCAATCCCTCGACAATACCGCCTCCCTCTTGTATGGCTTCAACACAAGATGGGCTCTTGTCAAACGAATAGACGCCCGGTCTTTTTACCATACCCCGGACTTCTATAAATACCTCATGAACCTGCTCGCCTTGTCCAGCGCTTCTGTTGTCCCGTGAAAAAGACAAAAAGCCGTTCAACGGTCTCACAAAATAGATCATTACAATGATGAGACCGATGAGGAAGGCTATGAGCTGCTGGTCTCTGTCAAAGGATCTCACAACGGACCTTTAGAATTATCATTTAACATCTATCATTGGACATTTATCATTAAAAATAGGATTTATTCTTATAATTGGAGACCATATAAGCATTGCCTTTACAATATCTTTTGCAGAAAGTGCCGCTGTAGTGCTAAAAATGCTTAAATGATAGATGACAAATGTGAAATGAATAATGATAAATGAGAGTTTATTAAGCCTTGTCCAATTCAAACGCATCGTGTAACACCCTAATAGCCAACTCAGTATACTTTTCTTCAATAATACAGGAGACCTTAATTTCGGATGTACTGATCATCGTAATGTTAATATTCTCATTTGACAGAACAGAAAACATCTTGGCCGCGACACCCGCATGGCTTCGCATTCCTACTCCTATAATGGAAACCTTCGCGATATTTTCATCGCTATAAACACCTTCCGCGCCGATTTCGCCTGCCAGCTTCTGCTGTATATCCAAGGCCTTTTTATAGTCAGGCGTCGCGACAGTAAAAGTGAGGTCTGTCAGGCCGCCGGCGCGGGTATTTTGTATGATCATATCTACTTCGATTCTTGCTTTTGCCATTGGTGTAAAGATCTTCGCCGCAATGCCCGGATGATCCGGAACTTTGGTCAGGGTAATACGCGCCTGATTTTGATCGTAAGCGATTCCAGACACCAATACTTTTTCCATATTTTTTTCTTCTTTGACGACCATGGTTCCTTCCTCCTCGTTAAACGACGATCTCACATGAACCGGAACATTGAATTTTTTGGCGAACTCAACAGATCGTATCTGAAGTACCTTTGCGCCAAGACTGGCCATTTCCAGCATTTCATCATACGATATTTTTTTAAGCTTTCGTGCCTTGCCGCATATATTCGGATCAGTGGTATAGACGCCATCCACATCAGTATAAATTTCGCATGAATCAGCTTTTAGGGCAGCGGCCAATGCCACTGCAGAGGTGTCAGATCCCCCTCGACCAAGCGTGGTGATGTCCCCGCTCCGGGTCCACCCCTGGAAGCCAGCCACTGTGACAATCTTTTTCTGTTCAAGCGCCTTTCGAATACGATCCACATTGAGTTCCTGAATCCGGGCGCGGCCATGGGCGTCATTGGTCAAAAGTTCCGCCTGAAATCCCAAGAAAGAGACGGCCGGGAATCCCATAGAGTTAAACATCATGGCGAGGAGCGAAACCGTGGTTTGTTCTCCTGTCGCGAGCAATACATCCAACTCCCGTTCATCAGGGCTCTCGGCAACCTGATGGGCCAGATTAATCAACTGATCAGTCACTCCCGCCATGGCCGATAGCACTACCAAGAGATTGTTGCCTGCCTGGTAGT
>JAUWMN010000280.1 GCA_030613165.1 Desulfobacterales bacterium | reverse complement strand
CAGCGGTGTGTATCTCTTAAGAGGAATGTCCGGGAGCATTCCGATGGCAATAGCTTTTTGAGGTTCTATGTAATTTCCAAAGGTCCCTGCCACAAAAAATGTTTTGATCTCTTCAAAGGCAATGCCCACGTTTTGTGTAATAACATTTAATATAGTAAACATCGCCCCCTTAGAGCGCATCAGGTTCTTGATGTCCGCCTCTGTAATCAATATGTGTTCTCCGTGAACCGATTCCCCGGCAAATACGACTACATACCCTTTTCCGTGAGGAGTATCTACTATTCGTGACGGATCTTTTTTAACTGCCAGTTCCCCTCTTGAATCGACCAGTCCCGCGAGAAACATCTCCGCTAAAAGATGAATCACTCCGGAACCGCATATCCCCAGGGGCTTTCCATTTCCTACGGTCCTGAATGAGACCTCCAGTGTCTTTCTATTAATAGTTACGTCTTCAATGGCGCCTTTTTGTGCCCTTGTTCCATGCAGCAGGACCCCCCCTTCCAGCGCCGGTCCCGCCGCGCCGGCACACGCGATCATCCATTCAGAGTTTCCAAGAACTACTTCCGCGTTGGTACCCACATCTACGAATAAAGAAACTTTTTTACTTCGGTGCATGCCGGACACAAGGATGCCACCAAGGATATCTCCTCCAACATAGCTTCCCAAGTTCGGAAGGACATATATTCTGCCACGCGGGTGAATCGATATCCCGAGTTCCACGGCAGAAATCATATCGGGTGTGTTGATCACGGGGATATAGGGGGCCTTGCAAAGATGGGACGGATCGAGCCCCAAAAAGAGGTGGCCCATGGTGGTGTTTCCGGAAACAGACACGGCGTAGATGTCTTCCGTGTGAACTGAATGTTGTTCGCAAATTTTCTTAATGCTCTTATTAAAGCACTCTATAACCACGCGTTGCAGGACTTGCAGACCATCCGCTGCTGAAGCGTATTGAATACGGGTGAGAATATCTTCTCCGTATTTAATCTGCGGATTTTCTATGGTGAGCGTATCAACCACACAGCGCTCTGATAAATTAACCAGGTAAAATACGATCCCGGTGCTCCCCAAATCCACGGCAACACCATAACAAGAAGGATTTCCGTATCGGTCATCAATCGCGATCAGTTCCCAACGGTTATCAACATTTAGAATAACCGCGCGGATACGATAATCCGCTCTTCTCAGGAGAGTGGAAAGCTCTCGGCAAATGGAAAGCGGAATATCAACATGCTTCAAATCAGACACAGCAAGAAGGCCTTCTCTTAATCTCCGTTCATCCGACCGATTATCAGATGTGCTTGGCCGAGGAAGTTCAAGGAGATAGCTACGCACAATAGAGTCATTCACTATGTTTTTCATTTATACATTTCTCTTTCAATCTTAAAATGCGCTTGACCGATTTGATGTTTCGCTCTTTTCCTTCGGGTGAATTTTTGATATCCGCGAGGACCTGTTCATAAGCCGACTCCATCTTGGAAAGGGTGTGGCACAGCAAAATTATATCGATATCTCCGTCTAAAATCTGTTTCGTAATAGTCTCAATATCATAATATCTTGCGATCGCCCCCATATCGAGGTCATCCGTCAGAATAACTTCTTGAAAGCCCATCTCACCCCGGAGCAGATCGCTTGCCACCTTTTTCGAAAGGCTTGCAGGCCATTCCGGATCTATGGAGGTATAAACCACATGAGAAAGCATTACAGAGCAAACACCTGTTGCTATGGCAACCCGAAACGGCGCTAAATCGAACGTATCCAACTCATCACGTCCCTTGTCAAGGTACGGAAGGTCAAGGTGTGAATCAAGGGTGGTGTGGCCGATCCCTGGAAAGTGCTTGGCACAAGCCGCGATCTTATTATTCTGGAGATGTTGGATCACTACAGCCCCCAAATGTCCTACACGACCGGGGTCGTTGGAGAATATCCGGTCTTTCATGATAGAATCAAAGCCAACAGGCGCGACATCCACAACAGGAGCAAAATCCATATTAATACCGACTTCCCTGAGCTCTCTGGCGGTTATCTCGGCAAAGTCAATCGCCCCTTGATCTGAATCTTTCTTTCCTATGGCAGGGTTTCCGGGAAAAGTGGTAAAGGGCGGCTTTAAGCGGGCCACCACCCCTCCTTCCTGGTCGATAGATATTAAAAGAGGCGGGTAATTGATCTCTCTCGCGTAGTTTTGAATAGATTGACAAAGATCAGCAAGCTGTTCAGGAGATTCAATATTGCGTGAAAACAGAATCACTCCGCCTACACAGATCGTACCGATGAGATGCTTAAGGTTATCGTTAAATGTTGTACCTTCAAACCCCACCATCAGGCGCTGGCCCGCCAATTGTTCGTCAGTCAAGGTGGTTATCAGTTTGTTCATGATTATGGATAATATCTTCCAGGATAATCCCCGTCAATAAAAATAAGTAAGTCGGAGCTTTTATGGAGAGCTTTGCACATCTGCCATTTTCGCGTGATGCGGCGTCAGGCTTCAAATTTTGGCACGCAGTGAAGCGTCAGCGCTATCCTCGAAATACCCAATGTATTCTTCCGGTTAAAATTTTTACCTTTCTTGCCTGACGAAAAAATGTCGCGTTGTGCAAAGCTCTCTATTTGAGCTTTGTAATCAGGCGCTCCAGGTCTTTATTGTTATGATATTCAATAGCAAGTGTGCCGCGTTTCCCACTCCGTTTGATAGAGACTTTTGTGCCGAGACTTCGTGTGAGATCATCTTCCAGAGCTTTAAAATATATATCATCTTGCGTAGGGGATTTTTTCTTTGTTGCTTTCTTACGAGATGCTTTGAGTGTCTTTACCAGTTCTTCCGCGCCTCGAACAGAAA
>JAUWMN010000159.1 GCA_030613165.1 Desulfobacterales bacterium | reverse complement strand
CTTTTGTTCCCGAATTAATTATCGAGCCGGCGATTTGTGGCGCTACCGATAGATCTGAACCATGTTCGGTATGCTGAATGCTATTGACCAGAGTATCCTCCACTTGCTGATCCAGGGTTATAAGCGGAAGCATGCCATCCGGAGAGATATATGGACTTACAATGGTACGCGCGAGTTTCTGTCTAACATATTCAGTCAACACATCAGGGTCTTTGGTAAGCGGCGCGTAATCGGCTAATGTTTCAACAATAGTCAGTAAATCCCGAATCGTCACGCGTTCCCGCAGGAGATTTTGTAATACCTTCTGAATCACTCCGAGAGGAAGAAGGTTCGGCGTCAGCTCTTCAACTACTTTTGGGTGTGTTTTCTTTAGATTATCAAGGAGATTTTGAACATCCTGACGTCCTAACAATTCATCTGAATGTCTTTTGATTACTTCTGTCAGGTGGGTCGCTACAATGGTTGGATTGTCTACCACCGTATATCCCGCGAATTTGGCCTCCTCGCTTTTACTTTCAGGTATCCATAGGGCTGGAAGATTAAAAGCCGGTTCTACAGTAGGAATGCCGTCTATTTTTTTTGAAACATCCCCGGGATCCATAGCCAAGAGGTGATTGATCATCAATTCACCTTTAGCAACCTCCGCCCCTTTGATCAAAACACGATATTCCGTGGGTTTCAACTGCATGTTGTCCCGTATATGAATAGGAGGAACTATCATGCCCATCTCCATCGCGAATTGACGCCTTATTGCCCGTATCCTGTCAAGCAGCTCGCCTCCCTGTTTCCTGTCCACCAATGGGATAACGCCGTATCCCACTTCCAACTCTAAGGTGTCCAACAAAAGAAGATGCTCCACAGTCTCGGGGCCGGGTGGAGGTTCTTCCGCGGCTTCCTCCCTTGCGACTTCTTCTTCTCGAACGGTTTTTTCCCGGCTTACAAGATAGGTGCCCAGCCCGATTATCAAAGAGATTACAATAAACGGAAAATGCGGCAGACCCGGCACAAGGCCGAAGAAAAAAATTATCAGCGCGGCAATATAGATTGTCTGGGGTTGAGAGAAAAACTGTTTGCTTAACTCTTCTCCAAGGCTCGACTCACTCGCCGCCCGGCTAACACAAATACCCGCGGCAGTGGAAATCAGGAGAGCGGGAATCTGTGTTATCAATCCATCACCTACCGTAAGTAATGTATAGTTTTGAGCAGCGGTCATGAGTGTCATATCTTGCTGCAGTACACCGATAACAAATCCCCCTATAATGTTCACAAGCGTAATAACAATTCCCGCGATAGCGTCTCCGCGAACAAATTTACTCGCACCGTCCATAGCTCCGTGGAATTCCGCCTCCTTGGAGATCTTTTGGCGGCGTTCGCGTGCTTCATCTTCATCTATTAATCCCGCGTTAAGGTCTGCGTCGATGGCCATCTGTTTGCCCGGCATGGCATCGAGTGTAAAACGCGCGGCGACTTCAGCAATTCGTACAGCGCCTTTTGTAATAACGACAAAGTTTATGACAACCAGGATGATAAACACGACCATTCCCACAACATAATTGCCACCCACCACAAAGTTGCCGAACGATTCTATTACCGTCCCGGCCGCGGACGATCCCTCATTTCCGTGCAAAAGGATCAATCGAGTGGAAGCCACATTCAGAGAAAGTCGAAAAAGAGTGGCGACAAGGAGGACTGTTGGGAAGGTGTGAAAATCAAGCGGACTGAGAGTATACATCGCCATCAAAAGAATTATAATGGCAAATGTTATGTTTAAAGCAAGGAGTATATCCAAAAGGGCTGTGTGAAGCGGGATAAGCATCACCATAAGGATGCCGACCATGCCGATCGCCATCGCGGCATTACTCCCGCCGCCAAACATGCTTGTCCTATCCTTGTTGCCGGCTGTTGTCTCCATTAGTTACTCCCCATTATCCGTCCCTTTAACTTATAAACATAGGCCAAAACCTCGGCCACGGCCTGATAAAACTGTGCGGGGACTTCATCCCCAATATCAACAAGCTTATATAGGGACTGCGCTAAGTCTTTGTTCTCAACAATCGGAATATCGTGATCCTCAGCTATCTCTTTTATCCTTTGCGCGACCGCCCCGGCGCCTTTGGCCAACACTTTAGGAGCGCTCATGCCGGCGCTTTCATATTGAAGCGCTAATGCCAGATGTGTAGGGTTGGTAACAATAACATCAGCCTTGGGGACCTCCTGCATCATACGTCTTCTTGCCATCTGATACTGGATACTTCTGATTCTTGATTTTACTGCTGGATCACCTTCAGTCTGTTTATGCTCCTCTTTCACCTCTTGTTTGGTCATTTTGAGTTTCTTTTCAAATTGCCATTTTTGGAAAGCATAATCGGCGGCCGCCATAAAAATCATGACGATAATTGCCCGCATAAACATCTTAAAGAAAACCTTTAGGATATAAATAAGTATATGGGCGACACTGGTATCAGCTAATGGGAGAAGATGTTTGGACTCATTTTTAATGGTCCAATATGCAATTACGCCGATAATGGCAAGTTTCCACAAAGATTTGACAAATTCATTCAGAGAGTTGGCCCCCAAAAGTCTTTTCACGCCCGCGATAGGATTGAACTTTGAAAACTTCGGCTTAATGGCTTTAACAGAAATGGCAAAACCTACCTGCATAAAATTAGAAACAAGGGCTGCCACAAAAACAGCGGCCAGAACAGGAGAAACCATAACGAAAAATCGCCCTATTTCCTGATTCGCGATTTCTACACAACGGGACATGTCCATATCGAGACCGGGTGTGCCTATCGCCAGGAAACTATGCCTCATAACCGCCAGCGTGTTTGTATAGATAAAAGCTCCGAAAAGTAATAGACTCATCATTCCAACAAATATCACGCAGACAGAAGGAATTTCACGACTTTTTGCTACCTGCCCCTCTTCTCTCGCCTTTGTTCTCTTTTTTGGGGTCGCTCTTTCGGTCTTTTCCTGAAAACTCTCTTCAGCCACAACCTTATGCCTTCATTAAGTTCATAATATTAATTAACAATGTATCCAAACTCCCAAGATATCCTTTTGTGACTCGGAGAATGATCTGCAATGAGAGTCCAAAAAAGATTAAACCAACTACAATTTTTATAGGGAAAGCAACAATGAGAATGTTCATCTGTGGCGCAAATTTGGCGCAGATCCCAAAAGCCGCGCTAACGAAAAGAAGGGCGGCAATGGCCGGCGCGCCTACTTTTATAGCCAATACAAACATACGGGAAGCTGTATCGATAACTGTTTGAAAAAGCCCTTGACTCAATCTAATTGAGCCAATGTTAATAATATCAAAGCTTTCCTTTAACCCATTAAGTAGGAGATGGTGGCCGTTTAAAAGAAGAAACACCAAAACAACAATCCAATAACCGAACTGGGCAATGATAGATGCCTGGGTTCCGGTCTGGGGATCCAGAATATTTACGATGGCAAATCCCATTTGAAACCCTATGAGTTGCCCTGCTAATTGAACCGCGGTAAAAAACATCCGGATCATGAGCCCGATAATCATACCTATGACACATTCAGACAAGATAAGGTTAGCTGCTGATAAAAGGGTTTCAGGGAATAGATTAATATCAGGCTTTATTACAGTGCAAAGAATACCCGCGATGATAAGCGCCAGTCCCGCCTTTAGCCGCATCTGTATTATATTGCTGCCAAAGATGGGTAGTAAAAACAGGACAATGCTTACCCGTATAAAAATCAAGATAAACGCTTTAATCTGTTCCGGTGAAAAGGTTAATATATCCATACGTTACCTGATATACATTGGCAGTTGCTCTATAATAGTTATTGTATACGTCATCAGTTGCTCCAGAATCCATGGGAGAAAAAACAGAAGTCCCAGCAGGACTGCTAATATCTTGGGTACAAATGTGAGCGTCATTTCCTGTATAGATGTTACAGACTGAAATATGCTGACCGCCAACCCGACTATAAGCCCTAAACCAAGCATTGGCGCGGCGGTCAGAATGGTTGTTTTTATAGCTTCTTGCGCGAACCCCACTAAAAATTCCGGAGTCATTTATCCCCCAAGAAAACTTTTGACTAATGAACCGACAATCAAATTCCATCCATCCACCAAAACAAAGAGCATTAATTTGAAAGGGAGTGAAATCATGATTGGCGGAAGCATCATCATACCCATTGAAAGAAGAATGCTTGCCACTACCATGTCTATAATCAAAAATGGTATATACAATACAAATCCTATGATAAACGCTGTCTTCAATTCGCTTATGATAAAAGAAGGTATTAAAACAGAGGTAGGAACTTCGCTTGGATTGTTCGGTTTTTTTATTTCAGCCATACTCAAAAAAAGCGCTAAGTCTGTTTTCCTTGTTTGTTTAAACATAAAATCCCGCACAGGATTTATTGCTTCTTTCAACGCCTTCTCCTGAGATATCTCCTCAGACATATACGGCTGGATAGCGTTTTGGTTAATTTTTTGCCAAACCGGCATCATTATAAAAAACGTAAGGAACAAAGACAGTCCTATAATGATCTGGTTTGGCGGCATCTGATGAGTCCCCAATGCTTGCCTAAGAAATGAAAAGGCAATAGCTAATCGTGTAAAGGACGTCATCATAATCAATATTGCCGGCGCCAGGGAAAGAATAGTTAAAAGCGCTACGATCTGAATAATAACGGAGACCTGTCCGGGGTTTTCGGCTTCTCCCAGCCCTATCTGGATAGTAGGAAATGGTACGGCTTCGGCACAAGGCGTTGCCGATATCAACAAAAAAAGCATTAGAATAAAAATGGCGGAAAGCTTGATTGGTTGTCCAGAAATGGTAGATTTTGTCCTGAGACAAGGCCGCACACCCCGCCTGGGCGGGGCTACCGGAGGCGTAGTCCGTGTAGGAGCGGCTTTCCAGCCGCGATTTTTCCTGTGGCTGACAATGAGTCGCGGCTGGAAAGC
>JAUWMN010000259.1 GCA_030613165.1 Desulfobacterales bacterium | reverse complement strand
GAAGAAGGAGCGATCAGAGTTTTAAATGAAGACCCTCCTACAGATTTGCAATTATTTTTAGATCATCGGATCAATCATATTTTGGTGGATGAATTTCAGGACACGAGCCGCAACCAGTGGCTGCTTTTGCGTCGTCTATGTGCCGGATGGGATCATGAGGGTGGCCGGACTATTTTTTTTGTGGGTGACCCCAAGCAGTCTATTTACGCGTTTCGTAAGGCGGAGGTCTCCTTGTTTGAGGAGGCAAAAAAAGGGATGCCTCTTCCCGGGCAAGGGCGGCTTTTGATGCATCCTTCTATTTTGTCGAGCAACTTCCGGTCAGATCCCTTACTTATTGAGTGGGTGAACGAGTTGTTTGGCCAAACCATTATGGCAAGTCCTGCTGTAGCGTATGATGAAGTCCCTTTCCATCCCTCTGTTTATTTCGGCCAACATGATCATGTCCCAGTAGAACAACCTGTTTCTTTGAACCTGTTTTGGGATGACAAACATGGCGGATTGCCGATAGAAGCAGAGGCCGCATGGCTCGCCAACACCGTGGCCCGTATGGAAGCAGAGACAGAACCGGATACATCCATCGCGATCCTCCTTTTTACCCGGAATCGTCTCCCCTGCTATCTGAATGCCTTAACGCGGGCAGGGGTCTCCGTACGTGTTAAGGAAGGGATAAAGATTGCTGAATATCAGGAGATTAAGTCTCTCAGGCAGATCGCGGTAGCTTTGTGCCGTCCCCATGATGACATAGCCTGGGCCGCTCTTCTCAGATCTCCGTGGTTATGGATGGGCGCGGATGTTCTCCTTGAGGTCGGCCGCGAGCCACCAGTTGACTGGCGGAGCAAGATCGCGGGCGCCGCGCGGTCTCATCCGGAAATAAATCGACTACTCAATGCCATAAGATCGGCACGAAGGCGGATAGGCCGCGATCCTCTCTGGAAGGTAACCTCTTTGGTTTGGATGGAATTGGGCGGCCCGGAAAAAGTCGCGGCTTGTTTTGGAACAGGAGGGGTGGAAAACTGCCGTCGCTTTTTAGAGATTCTGGAGTCAGTGGAACAAGGGATGCCGGAAGAGACACTGGCGAGGCTCGATATCGCGCTTGAAAGACTCTATGCTCCGGATAGGCCGCAAAGCGCTGAGTGCAGGATCGATTTGATGACCGTGCACGCGGCTAAAGGCCTGGAGTTTGATATACTATTTTTGCCGTTTTTGGATTGGCGCCCCCTCGCGAGTGTGGGGCCGTCTCCTCCTTATTTGCTGGAACGACTGCCGGACAAGGATAGACATCCTCTTATCGCTATGGGGCCTGACCGGCGGTCATCAGAGCCTGAGCCTGCCTATCGACTTTTAAAGGAATTGCAGGAAAAGAGAGAAATAGGCGAAGCAAAACGCCTTTTTTATGTGGGGGTGACCAGAGCAAAAAGGAGAATCTTTATGAGCGGTATTGTTCAACTCACGGGAGAGCAAATCGTCGCACAAAAAAGGAGCGTTTTGTCCTGGGTGATGGATCACGAACAACTAACCGGCGCCTCATTAGATAAAGTGATGTCACATCAAAATCGTCTGATGCAGGTAAGGTGCAACCCTGTAATTGAAAAGGAACAAATAAGCGCCTCCATTCCCCTTCCTCCCCTCCCTGAACCTATCTCTTTTCATCCTGAGCCGATTCCATATGTTCTTGAATCTCCATCAAAGTTGGCTAAGGAAGATTTTGCAAGATCGGCCGAAGATGAATTTTATTCCGGAGCCGCGGCAATTGCCGCCGCCAGAGGTGTTATAACACATAGGATAATAGAGAGCTTTTGGCGCGATCGTATACTACCTGATATAGAACAGGTCGCGGCCGCGTTGGAGAATAAAGGTGTAGGCTCTGAAACCGCCTTATTGATAGGGAAAGAGATTTTGCGTGAGATATCTCTTTGCCTGAAAGAACCCTTTTTCAATAAGCTGATACATACCGATCATTCTGTTGCTTACAGTGAATGGTCCATTGAAGACTTTAGTTCACCCGACAAGATTCGTTCCGGTACGCTTGATTTTGTTTTTAAAGATGGGAGTCAATATCTGATTGTTGATTTTAAAACATCTAAACCTGAAGCAGGAGAGACAATAGAGACATTCTTGAGGCGTCAGTCAGACATTTACAGGCCCCAGCTTATCGCCTATCGGGAAATGTTGTCCAGGGTAAAAGAGTGTGGCAACGATGAGATAACCGTTGGCTTATATTTTACACGGCTCCGGAGATGGAGTCCAATCTGTTGACCCCTGACCTAACCCGTTGCGACGGTATAAATTCCTCTGCTTTTTCTTATTATTTTATTTTGCTTGGCAAGCCTGAAAATAGCGTTCCGTACAGCTTTGTCATCAAAACCACTTTTATCCTTGATTGTGGGAATATCGACACCGTTACGATGTCTTTTTATTATCCCAAGGACTGTGTCTATGGTGGTTATCGTTGAGCCGGTAGAGGTTTTTTTCTGTATCTTAGCACGCGTATAACCAGGTCCTTTTAGGGATGCTATGGTTTTTTCCAGCTTATCTAACTTTGCCATGACCTTGTCAATGTCACGCTTTGTCGGTATCTGATAGGATCGGATGAAAAACCTGACCATTGCGTCAAAGCTGTAGCTTTTTGCTTGCTTTTTCATAACCTCCTCCGTTTGTAACGGTTTTCTTAATATTGTATTAATACAGTATTGCCCAGCAACAGGTCAATACATTTTTCTTTTCGCTGCCCGTGTAAACTGCTTTTCAGGGGGTATGGACAATGGCTTGACACCTGGTTTTCGATGGTTATTTTATAACCAAGTTATATATGGAGGATAATACCATGCGTTTTGATAAATTAACCTTAAAGTCCCAGGAGTTAATCCAAGAAGCACAGTCTTTGGCGTCCCGATTGGGACATCAGCAGATCGAGTTGGAACATTTTTTACAGGTGATGCTTGAGCAGACTGAAGGGATTACAAGGTCTATACTTCGCAAGTTAGGCGCCTCTCCCGAGGCTATTGAAAATGAGATCAAGGCCTCTTTAGAGAGAAAGCCCAAGGTGAGTGGCGCGGGAGAGACATATCTATCTGCAGAAGCCAGGAGCATGTTTGACAAGGCCTTTGCAGAGGCATCTAACATGAAGGATGAATATGTCAGTGTTGAGCATGTCCTGATCGCCATCACAGAAGTGAA
>JAUWMN010000253.1 GCA_030613165.1 Desulfobacterales bacterium | reverse complement strand
ACATTGGAAGACCCCGTAGAATATCAGCACCCGCACAAAAAGGCCACCTTTAACCAGCGGGAGTTGGGGACCGACTTTGACACCTATGCCAATGGCCTTAGAGCTGCCCTTCGCCAGGCGCCCAAGGTAATTCTTGTGGGGGAAATGCGAGATCGGGAGTCAATAGAAATCGCCCTCAGCGCCGCGGAAACAGGTCATTTGGTTCTGTCAACCCTCCATACCACAGACGCAGGCCAGACTATTAACCGTATCCTTGGCATGTTCAATATTGATGAAGATAAACAGATCCGGACCCGCCTTGCCGAGGCCATGAAATGGATTGTGGGCCAGCGGTTGCTCCCCCAAGTAGGGGGTGGAAGGGCCGCCGCCTTTGAGATCATGGGAAACAACCTCCGCACAAAAGACGCTATTCTCCACGGCGAATCCGAAGGGAAGACTTTCTACGAAATCATAGATGCCGGGCAGGCATTTGGATGGTCAACTTTTGATAATTACATTGTAGACGTCCTGTATAAAAAACAACTTATCACCGAGGAAACTGCCCTGGCTTATGCCTCCCACAAGGCTGCTGCAGGACGCGCAATCGATAAGATAAAGAATGTGCGCGGTGAAAAAACAACCGACATAGAAGAACTTGCAATCGACGCCGGTTATGGAAAAGGAAGAGATTTTTAGAGGAGATCAGGGTATGGATATAACGTGTGAACACTGCCATAGCAAATTGAAAATACCGGAGGACAAGATACCGACAAACCAGACAGTCAAACTGACGTGCCCTAAGTGCAAGAATAAAATCATTGTTAATCCCTCACCGGACAAATCATCCGAAACCATGTCAAGCTCATCGTCAAATTTCTCGGTGAACGAGGGTTCTTCCGACGAATACAATGTTGACGACAAGCCATTCGATTTTCTGGAAAAAGGGGTACAAACAGCTCTTATCTGCGAAGATGATACCGCGACAAAAAATAAGATTAGTGCCACATTAAAAAAAATGAAGCATAAGATAACGGAAGTCACATCGCAACGAGACGCCCTAACAAAGATGAGATTACATGTTTACAATCTTATCGTCTTGAACGAATCATTTGAAAGGAGCGACCCGAAAAACAACCACGTATTCCGTTATCTCAATTCCCTCACCATGGCGACTCGACGGAACATCTTTGTTGTGCTTGTTGGAAATGACTTTCGCACCATGGACGAGATGACCGCCTTTGCCAATAGTGTTAATATGGTAATCAATCCAAAGGACTTAAATCAGTTAGAGATAATGCTAAATAAATCTCTGGTCGATCACCAGGAATCCTACAGAGCCTTTAAAACTGCCTTGAAAAGCGTCGGACGAGCATAAACTTGATGGTTTTGCAAAGATCTCATCGGAAATGACATGCTATTTGATGTCCAACTTCAACCATCTTTAACGGAGGAGGATCGTTTGCGCAAACAGGTTTCTTATATGGACAACGGGTGTGAAAGACACATCCCGAAGGGGGTGTAATTGGACTCGGGATATCTCCTTTGAGGATATTACGAGTCTTTGTCCGGCGGGGATCAGGAATAGGGCTCGCGGCAATAAGCGCCTCAGTATATGGATGCAGCAGCTTTTGCGCAAAACTTCTCTTTTCCATCACCTCTACAATCTTACCCAAATACATTACCGCAATCCGATCGCTTATGTGCTGTATCATAGCCAGATCATGGGCAATAAACAGATAGGTCAGATTAAACTTCTCCTTAAGCTCCACTAAAAGATTGATAATTTGGGCCTGTATTGAAACATCCAATGCTGATATCGGTTCGTCTGCTATGATAAATTTGGGCCGTAGGGCAAGCGCTCTGGCGATTCCAATCCGCTGGCGTTGCCCCCCGCTGAATTCATGCGGATAGCGATCTCCATGTTCGGGCAGCAGCCCTATTTCCTTCATCAAACGATGCACCTCGTTACGGCGAGTCGTCTTGTCACCAACGTTGTGAATAATCAACGGCTCTTCTATAATGGCAGCAGCCGTCTTCCTCGGGTTCAGGGAAGAATAAGGGTCTTGGAATATAATCTGCATTGACCGCCGGAGGAGGCGTAGATCTTTCTTCCCATAATCAAGAATATTTTGTCCTTCAAAATAAACCCTTCCAGCTGTGGGCTCCTCCAGCCGCAGTATAAGTCGACTCAGGGTCGATTTTCCACATCCCGACTCCCCCACAAGTCCAAGAATCGTACCCCTCTTTATTTTCAGATCTACACCGTCAACTGCCCTAAGGTGACTCGATTTGCCTGCCCACATTTTTTCTTTTACGGAATAGTACTTTTTTATCCCTTCCAGGACCAGGAGCATATCTGTTTGTGTATTCATTTACCACTCTTGTTCAAAATAATAGAGTATTGGACACTACTGATACTTCCAACACCGCACCTTATGTCCTCCGCCCAAGTCAACCATGTCAGGCAAATCTTCACATGCTTCGAACCTATCAGGGCAACGATCCTTGAAACGACACCCCGGGGGAAGAGCTATAAGATTTGGCACGTTACCAGGGATTGTATATAGACGCCGGATCTTCTTTTCAGGCGTCATCATCGGGATTGATGCCAAGAGTCCTTTTGTATATGGATGGAACGGGTTCTCGAAAAGCCCCTTTATTGTATTTTCTTCCATCACCTGGCCGGCATACATAACAAGCACATTATCCGCAACCTCGGCCACTACTCCAAGATTGTGTGTAATCATTATAACCGACATTCGATGTCGTTCCTGCAAAGATCTCAAAAGCGCCAATATCTGGGCCTGTATGGTTACATCGAGCGCTGTGGTGGGCTCGTCCGCTATAATCAACCGGGGCTCGCACGAAAGGGCCATGGCAATCATTACCCTCTGGCGCATACCCCCGCTGAGCTGATGAGGATATTCCCTAATTCGTCGGCGGGGATCCGGAATCCCCACCTGCTGCAACATTGCCTCGGAAATCTCCAGGGCTTCTTTTCGGGTTAACTCCCTGTGAAGGAGAATCACCTCGGCGATCTGGTCGCCCACGGTAAAAACCGGATTCAGGGATGTCATGGGATCTTGGAAAATCATGCTGATCGCATTTCCCCTAATGTCTTGCATTTCTCTTTCGCTCAATGTCAAAAGGTCCGTACCATCAAACAGCACTGTGCCTGATATGATCCTTCCGGACGGCTGTGGTAAAAGACGCATAATAGAAAGCGCTGTGACACTCTT
>JAUWMN010000227.1 GCA_030613165.1 Desulfobacterales bacterium | reverse complement strand
TTTAGCGACCATGACGATGCCATGAAATGGGGCCGAAAGTGGCTCGATGTTGTCGTAATTAGAAATTAAATCACTCCACCTCAAGCGCCAATATAACCACATCATCTTCAAAATTACTGCACGTAAGGGTAAGCGCTTTATGACAAATTTCTTCCGGGACCTCTTCTATCACCCTATCTTTGCACTCCAACAACACCGAACCCAATGCAGTAGTATCCAATGGCTTCGCTCCACAAGCGCACTCATTTTGGGTCAGCCCATCGGTATAAAGCAGGAGCCTGTCCCCTCTTTCAAGTAAAACACGTTGCTCCTCATATGTTGCGTCCGGGATCATCCCCAGAAAAAAACTCTCCTGCTGAAGAGGCTCGACCTTTCCAGCTTTCTTTTGAAAGTGAAGAGGGAATGGATGGCCGGCATTGGCATAGACAAACCTCTTGGTCTTTAAGGAAAATACCCCGCAAAATGCGGTAATATGGAGGCCGTCTGAAAGATTTTTGCAAAGATCACGGTTCAATGCCTGCAATAATCTTGCAGGCTCCTGCCAGAGGGTCTCATAACCTGTCAGGAATCCCACAAACATGGCGCTGACAAGGGCGCCGATTACACCGCTCCCTGAGGCATCGGCCACTATAATGAACACCCTGTCTTCATCAATCTTTTTTACAGTAAAAAAATCTCCGGAAACCTTTAGACGCGGAATATACGCAGAGGCCAATCTTACACCTTCTATCTCTGAAGGGTCTGACGGCAAAAGGCTCTGCTGAAATATAGCGCCTCTTTCCGCAGACTTTATAAAAGCCTGTTTGAGTTCGTTATGTTCTGCTGCCGGCGAAAAGAGATTACACTTCGCTTGATTGCAAGTACTTGACAATTGTCACCTCGTTTCCGGTATCATTATAGACTACTTCGTCCATATAGAGCCTTGTCATAAATATCCCTCTACCACTTGCCGCCATCAAGTTCTCGGGATCTGTGGGGTCCGGCAGGCTTCTCCAGTCAAACCCATCACCTTGATCGCAAATAGTGTATATTACTTTTTCCGGGTCAAACTCATAGCGAATCGTTACCTTCCTCTCTTTATAAGGCATGGCCTGTGCTTTGTTCTCATAAAGCTCGTCGAGTCTTCCGTCTTGTAGCGCCTTCTGTTTTTCTTCATACGTAATATCCAAATTGCCATGTTCAATGGCATTGGTAATCATTTCCAGAAGTCCTGTTTGCATTGATTCGGCCTCAGATGGAAAGTTGGCTATAGCCCTGGTCAACTCGTGGACAATCGAATATATCGCGCCAAGGGCGTTTCCTGTTACTATAGTCTTGGTCTCTCGTATTATTTTTTTGTAATCAAACGACTTGTCTTCTCGGCTGCGGATAAAGTCAGCCAACACGCCAATGGCATATATAAGCTCAGGCAAATCAATCGGCTTTGTGAAATAATTGCCGGCCCCGCTTCTGAGCGCTTTGATCGCCGTCTCTTCAGATCCGTATCCGGTCATAATAACTACGCAGGCTTCCGGCGATTCTTCTTTAATCCGAGAGAGTAGTTCGAGTCCATCCATATCCGGCATATTAATGTCCGTAATGACAATGGCGGGATTTTCGTGACAAAACACTTCCAGGGCTTCTCTCCCGTCCGCTGCTTCAATCGGATGATAACCATGGCGAAGCAAGACCCTGGACATGATACGCCGCACTGCCGACTCATCATCCACCACTAATATCTTAAGACCGTCTTCGTCCATTTCCTACCTTATATCAATCATACTAAGCACCTTTGTCTCCCCTAACAGCTTTCTCAACTCATCACCAATATTGCTGACCACCAGTCTCCTTCCCGCGCTGCTCATCTTCTGATGAGATGCAACAATTGCTCCTAACGCAAGAGAGGAAAGTTTTTTGACATTTTTAAGGTCGATGGTGATTTCTGAAAATCCACTATCTACCAACTTCATCAATTTTTCAGAAAACTCGTCCCAATTCCTCAAACTTGAAATGTCATCCTCGATCTTAAGCACTACTTTCATTGTCTTCCTCCCGGATTACCGTTAAAATCAAAAAAGTTAAGCAATTGTTCGATAGTCTCCCTGATCTTTTCCATGTCAAAAGGCTTTGTAATAACGTGATCAATACCCGCGGCTGAAAGGCTTTCCATGTTTTCTTTATCAGACCATCCGGTTACCATTACCACCGGCATTTCCAGACAAGTTTCTTGGAGTTTTTGCATAAGCTCCAAACCATTCATGAGCGGCATTGACCAGTCCACAAATGCCAGATCAAACCTCTTGTTTTGTACAATTTTCAGCGCTTCAACTCCATTCCCCGCTCCTACAACCTCGTGCCCCATCTTTTTTAAAAACCTTGCGAGAAGGCTCCTAACCGAATCTTCGTCATCCACTACCAAGATTTGATAGACTTTCCCCTGTTGTTCGGCCTTTTCATCCTGTTTTTCATAGGTAGAGCTTGCAGCAGTCAATTCGGGGTCGGCGACCGGAATTGTCACCTCCACCGTGGTCCCCTTGTCGGGCTTACTTTCAATCGTAAGCGTTCCTCCGAGATTCTGAACAATCCCATAAGCGACCGTAAGGCCCATACCCACGCCTACTGTCCTTTTCGTCGAAAACAGGGGTTCGAGCGCTCGGGCGCATGTGGCCTCATCCATACCGCGTCCCTCGTCGCAAATAGCAACTCTTACAAAATCAGCGCTGTCTTCCGTTGCGAGCGAAGTTCTAATCCCTATCTTGCCGGACCGGGTCATTGCTTCGACGGCATTCAACAAAATATTCTTAAAAATAGTCTGGTAATCTTGTCTGCTTCCCCGAACACGCGGCACCTTCACAAGCTCGAAAACGACATCAATATCGATCCCTTTTTTTCGCGGCTCATCCTGCCACACAGGACGAAGTATCTTTACCGCCATTTCCAACACAGGAACCATATCCGTCTTTTCATCAGACAACGTCTCATTATCCCCGGCAAAATGCTGCATGTCACTCACCAACTGAGCCATGTCATTGGCCCGTTCATGAATTTCGTCCAGCGATGTTTTGGTCTCTTCATCCGAGGTAAGGGATGGATTCATAAGGAGCATTTGGACATTCCCTTTAACCGTGGTTAAGAGGTTGTTGAAGTTGTGAGCGACATCCCGGCTGATGTCGGAGATTGTCTTGTATCTTTCGGATATTATTAACTGGTCCTCCATTCGCTTCCGGTAAGTAACGTCCACAAATGTTTCAAGCCCGCCGACTACATTCCCTTCGTTGTCTCGCAACAACTCTATATTCTTGGCTATCGTTAATGACCTCCCTTTGATGGTAATCACGCATTCTCTGCCGAATACCGGCTTCTCTATATCCTCGTTGTAAAGAAGGCAGTCTTTCATACACGTATCAGCATTAAACACGGATTGGCATTCTTTTCCGATCGCCTCCTCGGCAGGAACTCCGGTGACAACTTCCGCATACTTGTTCCACGAGGTAATCTTACGGTTGAGATCAACCGTCATGAGGCCGCTCGGGATGGTCTTGAGTATCAGTTCCGCCTTTTGTCTGGCCTCATTGGCCTCGTTTTCTGCTCGCTTGCGTTCGGTGATTTGTCCTGATACATTCTCGATCATCTGGTTTGTTAGTTTCTTTAGAGATTCCAACAGCTTTACTTGTGAAGCGCCGGATACCCGGGCACTCAGGTCTCCATTTGAGACCCTATGCAACACATC
>JAUWMN010000043.1 GCA_030613165.1 Desulfobacterales bacterium | reverse complement strand
GGTCCCTGAAGCAGCAGACACATCTTGAGAGGAGACCTCTTGGGAGCTTGCACGACTCGCTTTGAATCCCTGAGTATTGACGTTGGCTATATTATTGGCGGCAGTACCCATTTTTTTTTCAAAGGCCTTTAACGCTGATATTGCTGAGTAGATTCCGTTGATCATTTTCCTCACCCCCGTGTTGTCATTTCTCCTTATTGTATTTATCGGATTTTTAACAAAAAAGTTTAGCTCAATCAGTTTTGAAAGGGCAATTCCACAAATCACCCTTAGGGGATTGACAACAGAATAAAATTATTCTATTTATAGTTATTCATTATAATAGGGCATTGAAATGCCTTTTTAAAGTCAACCAAAGCAAATTTTTTAATAAACCATGAAGGTTTCAAAACGAGACCCTTGCAAAGGTCTCGACTCATCAGAAGATGAGATGATCCCCTTTCGTGGTTTTTTTATTTTCTTACAACTTTTTTAGCCACGAATTGACACCAATGGACTCGAATAAACAGAAATTCCTTCTAAAGATTCTCCATGTAAAATTGTTGGATGATTTTGCTTTATTCGTGTAAATTCGTGTTCATTCGTGGCTGGATAGTCACATTGTCTGTTGGTTAAAGGAGGAATAAATGAAAAAGGTTAGAAGGGCTTTAATTACGTCGTGCACTATCATTATTGTATTGTCCATGATTACAGTCAGTTATGCCCACTTTGGCATGGTCATCCCCTCAGATGATATGGTTACTCAATCAGACAATAAAAACATTTCTCTAAATGTCATGTTTATACACCCCATGGAAGGGGATTATATGAACATGGTAAAACCTGTCCAATTTGGCGTGTTGATCAATGGCCAAAAGAAAGATCTGCTGAATGTCCTTAAGGAGAAAAAGGCAAAAGGTTTTTCTACGTGGCAAACAACATATAAAATAAAACGTCCTGGAGACCATATCTTCTACGTTGAACCACAACCTTATTGGGAACCGGCCGAGGATTGTTTTATAGTCCATTATACCAAGGTAATAGTAAATTCCCTCGGCATGGAAAGTGGTTGGGACGAAGAAGTCGGACTAAAAACAGAAATAGTCCCTTTAACCAGACCTTATGGACTATGGACAGGCAATGTCTTCCAGGGTATAGTAAAAGTAAAGGGGAAACCAGTTCCTTATGCGGAAGTTGAGGTAGAGTATTACAATAAAGACGGGAAGGTAAAATGGCCCGCGGATCCGATGATTACACAGGTCATCAAGGCTGATCAAAATGGTGTATTCACCTATGCAATGCCAAAAGCTGGATGGTGGGGGTTCGCGGCCCTGAACGAAGACGACGAAAAGATGAAACACAACGGTGAAGAAAAATCGGTGGAGATTGGGGCTGTGCTATGGATAAAAACCCATGACATGAAATAAAGGGGGCATATTTTGTCCCAATACGGCGTTCTCCGTCCCGCCCTGGCGGGACTACGCCTGCGGTAGAAACCTTTGTGCGGCCTTGTCTTGGAACAAAATCTATCCCCCTTTTTTTGGGTCAATACTGTTGAATTAAGGTTCCCTCACTCCCGCAAGCGGGGAGAGAGCCTTTTAAATCCCTTGACATACAAGGCAGATAACTATGCACATTTCCGAAGGGGTATTGTCAGCGCCCGTGTTAATCACGGGAGCGGCTGTATGTGTTGCCGGTGTTAGTATCGGCTTGAAAAAAATGGATTATGACAAGCTTCCCAAGGTGGCGGTGTTGGCTTCTGTCTTTTTTCTTGCTTCGTTAATCCATATCCCCATAGGACTGTCCAGCGTTCACATGATTTTGAATGGAATTGCCGGTTTGTTGCTGGGCTGGACCGTTTTCCCTGCCATATTGCTTGCGATTGCTCTGCAAGCGATCCTTTTTCAGTTCGGCGGATTAACAACGCTTGGTGTCAACACATGCAACATGGCTATACCGGCCATACTCTGCTATTACTTTTTCCGCGAAGGAGTAAAAAGTAACAAGTCCTGGATCATGGTAGCATCAGCGTTTTCGTGTGGTTTTTTCAGTGTGCTCCTAACATGTATTATGGTTGCAATAGCGCTGGCATTGACCGGAGAAGCATTTCTTGCAGCCGGCCAGGTTGCTGTACTTGCACATATTCCGGTTATGGTTACTGAGGGGATCCTTACGGTCTCCTGTGTAAGTTTCTTGCGAAAAGTAAAACCCGAAATGTTGGAGACACCGTATGCATAACTATGATACCGCTCAAAGATTAAAAAAATTGTCAATATTTAAGGCAAGAGGTATCTGTTTGTTTTGTATCCTTTTCATGCTCCTTGCCACTATAGCGCCCGCCCATGCCCATAAGGTAAATATCTTTGCCTATGTAGAAGGTGATACTGTTTTTACCGAAAGTTATTTCAATGATGGAAAGAAATGCATTAATTCGACAGTGACAGTGCTTGATGATCAGGGGAGCAAACTTTTAGAAGGGAAGACCGACAAAGACGGGCTCTTTTCGTTCAAAATTCCCCAACATACTGATTTGAAAATCGTTCTTACAGCAAGCATGGGACACAGGGCAGAATATCTTCTTAAGAAAACAGAATTTCCCGATTCTGTAAGTGCAACTAAACCGGATGCACTCACTATGCAAGCTTCTCGTGCCGTGGAGCAGGTAGACGTTGAGGGAAATACGGCCGGAGTAGACATAACACACCTGCAATCCTTGATAGAAGAGTCGCTTGATAAAAAATTAGCGCCGATAAAAAGGACACTCGCAAAAATGCAGCAGGACCGTGGTACATCACTTGCGGAAGTAGTAGGAGGAATCGGCTATATTTTTGGAATCATGGGACTTGTAATGCTTTTTAGAAGTAAGAAAAACAAGTAAAGAATCTGAAGTGTTGGAGTAATGGAGTAATGGAAAACCGAAAAGCCGATGTTTTCTGTCGGAAATGAAAGCAGAACACTCTCTGGGTTTCAATATATTCTCTCGAAGATATAGATCAACACTCCAGTACTCCAACACTCCAATACACCCGAAAACTATTCGGCCAGGGTGTTCCAGGACTCAATATGGATATAGAAGAATTCGCAGAAGGGAACTCGTTTCTCCATAGACTTGACCCAAGAGTTAAGGTCATCGTGGCGGTCTCTTTTTCGATTGTGGTTGCAACAGCGATCCGTCATTCAATAGCGCTGTCTGCTTTTTTTCTCCCCGCGGTTGTAATCATCGCCGCCCGACTCGACCTAACAAAGGTTGGATGGCGTCTTCTCATCGTCAACGGTTTTATTCTCTTTCTTTGGTTCTTTCTCCCCTTTACATATCCCGGTCACACAGTCTTTTCGTTGGGGCCGCTCAAGGCGTCTCAGGAAGGAATCAATCAGGCTCTTTTGATAACGCTAAAATCAAACGCAATCATCCTTGCCTGCATTGCGTTTCTTGCGACATCGCCCATACCCAAACTTGTCCATGCATTGAATCGTTTGTATGTACCTGACAAATTAGTTCATTTGTTCTTGTTTTGCTACCGATACGTACATGTGATTCATCTCGAATATCATAAGTTGGACCACGCGCTTAAAATACGCTGCTTTAGACCTAAGACCAATCTCCATACCTATCGAACGTACGCCTATCTTGTCGGGGTTCTCCTCCTGAGAAGCTACGATCGTTCAAATAAAATTTATAATGCTATGTTATGCAGAGGATTTAAAGAAAAATATTGGGTACTCGATTACCTTTGCTTGAAGCGATCCGACATTGTTCTGGGTATGATTATGTGTTTCTATATAATGGGGTTAATATTGTTTCAATGGCTGCACAGGATACAATAATCACATTAAAAGATATAGCCTTTGGTTATACAACAAGACCTGATGTGCTTAAAAAAATCAATTTTACACTGTCCGAAGGTGACCGAATCGGTCTGGTAGGCTCCAATGGAAGTGGTAAGACAACCCTGTTCCATATTATTATGGGGTTGCTGAAGCCGTCAGTGGGTGAAATCAACATATTGGGTGGGATCAGAAAGATAGAGCCGGATTTTCGGGAAGTTAGAGAAAAAATCGGTTTGCTGTTTCAAGACTCTGACGATCAACTCTTCAGCCCCACCGTGGCCGAAGACATCGCCTTTGGTCCGCTCAATCTTGGCAAATCCCTCAAGGAAGCAAAAGCCATTGTAAAGGAGACCCTTGCAAAGTTAGGAATGTCCGGTTTTGAACAGCGGGTAACTTACAATCTTTCAGGAGGAGAAAAAAGACTCATAGCATTTGCCACTATACTGGCGATGAGTCCTAAAGTCCTGTTGCTCGACGAACCAACGGCAGGGTTAGACATCGATGTCACAAAAAAGATAACAGCGATTTTAAAAAATCGTTTTCATTCCTACATCATCACATCTCATGACGAACAGCTCTTAAAGGAAACAACAAACTGTACCTACCGAATGACCAAGGGGACGATAGAGAGAATAAGTTAGTGCCCACCCAGAAATGGCATATTTTGTCCCAATACGGCGTTCTCCGTCCCGCCCTGGCGGGACTACACCTCGGATGAAAATCCTTGTGCGGCCTTGTCTTGGAACAAAATCTACCATTTCTGGATGGACACAAGTAAAAAATTTGACACCTATCCCGGAAAAAATACAGAATTAAACCTCACATATAGTCATAACCCAGCCGAAGTATAAAACCAAAAGCCTATCTATTTAAGATCGTTAGGTCCATTTCAGTAAGTCTTGGCAAGGTAATTGCGACCAAATATAAAATAGTTAATATTTCAAAGCCTTCTTCCGATGATAATTATAAGAGCGTTGAAAATGCTCCAACCGGGCTACAGGGAGGTGGCAACAATGATTATTCTGTTTGAAATCTATAATCAATTTTTACGGCTTGCCGGATATAAGGCATTTTATATTCCGCTCAAATTAAGAGACCTCCTCATCGTTAAAACAAGTGTAATACTCCCTATCGCTCATCACCATGGAAAGCAAGTCCTTGTAAAAGAGGAGGAGTTTGAGGAGATGAGCAATAAATTGCGGACCGTGGAACGTGTTGTAAGCCAGGTAACAGGCGCCCCGCCGTATGAAGGGCTATCAGAAGAGGAAATGTTTGATCTTGCTTTTTGTTATATAAAGGACAGGAATTTAGCCGATCTCATGCATGAGGTGGAGCATGTCCTCTGGTCCAGCTACGTCAGGGCCTGAGTTTTACGCCTTCTTCTTTTTTTTCAAGTTAAGAATTGACGCTATTTCTTCTGTAGTAAGCCGGACAAACTCTTCAAATCGCTCCGGCGCCAATTGCTTGCCGGGCTCCGGCGCCTCCTTTAATCCGCTTGGACAGACCAGACGCGGGGAGTTCTGAAATTCTCGCTTTGGCACGATCTCAAAGGCTTCTGGGAAGCTATCTTCAAAGTACATCTCCTGAAAACCGGAAAATTTCAGGGAATGGGCGGTTGAGTCAAGAATTACCTCTTCATTCCTTTCCACGACTCCGGAGTTTATCGCTTCAATCAATCCGGCAAGTGTCTCACCGCCCTGAGTGCAAACAATGTGTCCATTTCTATTAGCTGTAAGCTGCCAGTCCATGATCGCCTGTTCGGTCACCTCTACAAAAAAGACCTTTTGTCCTTTTCCTTTTTCATTATATTTTTCAACCAAATTAATCACTCTCGGCATGGAAACAGGATTTCCAATCATGGCGGCCTGGGCCACGCTCGGTCGTACAGTCACAGGTTTAAAAACGCGTTTTTTTGAATCCGGCTCCAGATAATACCGGTACACAGGATCGGCATGAGCAGACTGTACTCCGATAATCTTTGGCAATGTATCTATAATACCTGTTTCAAAAAACTTCAAAAATCCACTTATAATCGCTGTAATATTACCCGCGTTCCCTATAGGGACCACAACGGTTTTTTTATCCAGGTTGTAATCGAATTGCTGGGCAATCTCATAAGAATAAGATTCCTGCCCCAATATCCGCCAGGCGTTCTTTGAATTCAAGAGCGCCACGTTATAATCGTCCGAAAGGGCCTCAACTACCTTCATGCAGTCATCAAAAACCCCGGGAATTTCCAGGACCACAGCCCCACTTCCCAGGGGCTGGGCAAGCTGTTGCGGAGTCACCTTCTTGTGAGGCAAGAGCACGGCGGATTTTATACGAGGTTGTAAGTAAGAGGCATAAAGGGCTGCAGAGGCGGAAGTATCTCCCGTGGATGCGCAGACCGCTAAGATTTCCGAGACAGCCCCTGTTCTAAGCAGATGATTGATATAGCTAAGGGCGCTAGCCATACCCCTATCCTTAAAAGAAGCGCTCGGATTTTGCCCGTCGTTTTTAAAGTAGAACTTACGCCCAACCTCCTTTTGGAGCGGGGCATTTGCCTCAACAATAGGAGTGTTCCCTTCACCCAGATAGACTATGGAATCGAGCGGAAGTGTCGGTCCGATAAACTCGTGGTATAGATAAATGCCCTTTAGCGCGGGGACATTAAGCATTCTTCTATAATCAAAGACTTTGCGCCAGATATCGCCGGGAATAATTCTCAGTTGTTCGAAAAGCTTATCTTCCAAAAGGAGAACACTGCCACACTTAGGGCAAGTGTATAGAAGTTGATCAATATCAAATTCTTCATTACATTTTATACCTCGATAAACCATCTCGCCCCCGATTTTCGGCAAGAGATAGGGTTGAATCTTGTTCGGGAAATTTTCGGTTTTCATAGGTTAACCTTTTAATCAAAATCTTAGTTGTCTTTCACCGCAAAGACGCAAAGAGCGCAAAGTTTTTAATGTAATTAATTATTTGCATTTCATTTTTATAAAGCATTCCTTTGCGTTCTTTGCGTCTTTGCGGTGAAATAAATAGCTTCAATTTTATATAGAAATGATGCGGTCCGCTCCCCCCATATACGGCCTCAATGCTTCTGGAATGATAACGGTCCCGTCGGGCTGCTGATAATTTTCGAGAATCGCGACAAGCGTGCGGCCTACGGCAAGCCCTGAGCCGTTCAATGTATGAACCAGTTCCGTTCCTTTCTTCCCCTTTCTTCGGAAACGAATATTTCCTCTTCTTGCCTGAAAGTCTTCAAAATTGCTGCAAGAAGAGATCTCGCGGTATAGCTCCTGTCCCGGCAGCCACGCCTCTATGTCATACGTCTTCGCGGCTGAAAAACCAAGGTCACCCGTACAAAGCGTGATTACCTGATAGGGAATCTTTAGGCGCTGAAGAATTGTTTCAGCATTTTGAAGGAGTTTCTCCAGTTCGTCATAAGAGGTCTCGGGGGTGGTGAACTTAACCAACTCCACTTTGTTGAACTGGTGTTGCCGAATCAATCCTCGGGTATCTTTGCCGTAAGAGCCGGCCTCTGAACGAAAACATGGGGTATAAGCGGTATAATATAGGGGGAGAGCTTCCTCATCCAAAATCTCCCCTTGATGGATATTGGTTACAGGGACCTCTGCCGTAGGGATAAGATAATAGTCCCACCCTTCCAGCTTAAAAAGGTCTTCCTCAAACTTGGGAAGCTGTCCCGTAGCCGTCATCGCTGTTCGATTAGCCATGAATGGGGGAAGAACTTCACGATACCCATGGCCTGTCTGAATGTCCAACATAAAATTTATTAGGGCTCGTTCCAGTTGAGCGCCTTGCCCAAAGTAAAGAGCAAACCTCGCGCCGGCTATCTTGGCCGCTCTCTTAAAATCAAGTATTCCTAAGTTTTCACCAATTGTCCAGTGGTCGAGCGGCTTAAAATCAAAATTAGGGGGAGTTCCCTCCCTTTTTATAACAGGGTTGTCAGACTCGTCCTTTCCTTCGGGGACAGAAGAATGAGGGATGTTGGGAAGAATCATAAGGATTTTATGAATCGCTTCCTCCTTTTCAGAGAGTCGTTCGTCCAGTTCCTTTATCTTTCGAGAAACGACCCGCATTTTTTCAATCTCTTCAGCGGCATCTTCCTTTTCTTTCTTCATCCGGGCAATAGCGTCTGAAACAACATTGCGCTCATGCTTTAATTTTTCTACCTCTGAGAGAATTGACCGCCGCTCTGAATCAAGATTTAAGAAAAGCGCTAATTCGTGACCATAGGCATTTCCTCTCTTTTCCAGGCCCTCTTTAACGAGTTCTATATTCTGGCGAACAAATTTCATGTCCAGCATAACAGATCCTCTCTGCTCGTGATCTTGACCAAAAGTCTCTAACTCAAGACTGAAACGAAGGTCAAGGGCACTCCATACCTTCTAATGTACTTTGGGGAAATCCTCTCGACCCAACCTAAGCACGGGGTATCATGAACCAATATTTTAGTCAATAATTATTGTCACTTGACTTTCATAACAAATTTTGGTAAAAGTCTTTTTTTAAAAAAACTGTCGGATAGGTTCTATGGAAGATATCAGAATACGAAAAGAAGAGATCCGCCGTCAAACGTTACAAAACCGCAACAAGCTTTCTGAAAAAGAACGGGACGAAAAAAGCGCTGCCATTTTAGAAAGCCTTTTTTCTTTTGCCAATTTTTTGGAATCGCACGTGGTCCTCTTTTACGTTGCAACCAAGAGTGAAGTCTCTACAGAAGAGGTGATCCGAAAGAGCTTTGCTCACGAGAAAATAGTAATTGTACCCTGGACAGATACTAAAAATCGTCAGCTTGTCCCATTCAAAATTGCAGACTTTGACCGAGACCTCTTGCCTGGATACAAAGGGATACTCGAACCGGATAGATCCAGGACAAAACAGATCCCTGTCGACCAGATCGATCTTGCCATCATCCCCGGCGTTGGTTTTGATACACGTGGGGGTAGGAACGGCCAGGGAGGAGGATACTACGATCGTTTCATACCCACCCTTAATATCACCACGAGAAAGGTCGCTTTGGCCTTTGAAT
>JAUWMN010000089.1 GCA_030613165.1 Desulfobacterales bacterium | reverse complement strand
TTATTGAAACTCGACCATTGTCTAAGATGAAACGGTGGCGTGTCTCGAAAATTGTGGAGAAGGCTGTGTAGGGAAGTGTTACGGGTTACGGGTTGCGAGTTACGTGTTTAAAACTCGCAACCCGTAACTCGCAACTGGCTCTTTAAAACTGTCAATACTGGAATAACCAAAAGCTATACAATATCGAGCTAAATAAGTAAGGAACAAGTCATGATACAGGCAGAAACTCAACTACAGGCGGCCGATAATTCCGGCGCTAAAAGGCTATATTGTATCAAGGTGTTAGGTGGAGCAAAGCGACGGTATGCGAGCGTCGGCGACATCATTGTTGTGTCAGTCAAAGAGGCAATACCTAATTCAAAGGTAAAAAAAGGTGATGTTATGCGGGCCGTTGTGGTTCGGACCAAGAAAGAGGTTCGTAGACCGGATGGATCATATATTCGATTTGATGACAATTCCGCGGTACTTATCAACCAACAGCAGGAACCGATCGGTACGCGTATATTTGGTCCCATTGCCCGAGAGTTACGTGCCAAAAAATTTATGAAGATTATATCGCTGGCTCCTGAAGTTTTATAATAGGGGAAGGCGAGGAGTAGAATGGATCATGAGAAAAGTTTGTCGCATCAAGAAAGACGATAAAGTTAAGATTATTGCCGGTAAAGAAAAGGGAAAAATCGGTAAGGTCTTGAGCATTATTCATAAGAAGGGACGTCTTATTGTAGAAAATGCCAACATGGTAAAGCGGCATACACGGGCTGGAGGGCCAAGCCGCCAGGGAGGGATTGTTGAAAAAGAGAGTCCCATAGATTTTTCTAACGTGATGTTGATATGTGATAAATGCATGAATGGGATACGCACAAAGATGAAACAATTGGAGGACGGCAAGAAGGTCCGGGTTTGTCAGAAGTGGGGGGAGATTTTGGATAAGTAGGGTTTGAATGAGGGATAAGATGTCACAGGTAAAAATATTATATAAGGAAGAGGTAGCGCCAAAACTCAAGGAGATGTTCGGCTATGAAAATGTTATGCAGATTCCGCAGCTGACCAAGATAAGCCTTAACATGGGGTTAGGTGAAGCAATACATAATATTAAGATACTGGACGGAGCCGTTAAAGAACTTACCCTGATTGCCGGACAAAAGCCTGTGATAACACGGGCAAAAAAATCGATTGCAACCTTTAAACTGAGAGCGGGTATGCCTATTGGGTGTAAGGTGACCCTTCGTGGTGATAGAATGTACGATTTTTTTGGCAAGCTGGTCAATATTGCTCTTCCGAGGGTGCGGGATTTCCTGGGTGTTTCAGGGAAGGCGTTTGACAAGAGAGGGAACTACTCTCTTGGGATCAAGGAACAAATTATATTTCCTGAGATCGATTATGACAAGATTGATAAAATTAAGGGCTTGAATATTACAATTAATACTACTGCTAAAACGGATGAAGAGGCAAGGGAATTTCTCAAATTGATGGGGATGCCTTTTAGGGATTGATAGAGAACACAAAACAGCAAGAAGGAGGGTTGTTTGGCAAAGAAATCTTTGATTGCAAAAGCATTACGTCCTCCCAAATTTAGTACTCGTAAATATAGTCGTTGTCCTATTTGTGGGAGGCCGAGAGGATTTATAAGGAAATTTGGCACATGCCGAATATGTTTCAGGACTATGGCTCTAAGGGGCGAGTTGCCGGGCGTAGTAAAGTCGAGTTGGTAATTCTGATGCTCGGGGGTTAAGGTTAAAAGTGGAAAGTGAAAAAATGATGACCAATACCTATTTTTTGTAATTTTTCATTCTTAACTTTTCATTCGGATTCAGTTTATATTTTTTTATTTTATTCTAAAGCAATAGGAGACATCCATGGCAGTTACGGATCCTTTGGCTGACATGCTGACACGCATACGTAATGGAAGTATAGCAAGCTTTAATAGAGTAGACGTTCCTGCGTCCAAATTGAAGATCAGTGTGGTCAAGATTTTGAAATCCGAGGGGTATGTTAAAAACTATAAGCTCATTAAGGACGGGAAACAGGGGTTTATTCGAATCTATTTAAAGTACTCCGATACCAATCAGAGCGCTATTGTAGGAATGAAAAGACATAGCAAACCGAGTCGGCGTATCTATGTAAAGCAAAAAGATATTCCATTAATACTGAACGGTATGGGGATTGCTATTCTATCAACATCTAACGGAGTGCTGACGGATCGAGAGGCAAAAAAGCAGAACGTAGGAGGGGAACTCCTTTGCGCTGTTTGGTAAACTATTGCCCGGAGAAGAGGAAAAGGAAATGTCTCGAATAGGTAAGATACCGATACCAATACCGGAATCTGTTAAAGTAAGCTATAAAGACCGCAATATAACGGTTAAGGGAAAGAAGGGGCAACTGTCAAGAGCTATACACCCAAATGTCAATCTTCAAGTTGAAAATGATAAGATAATAGTGAGTCCTGGTGGTTCATCTAATGAGATGAGGGCCTTACATGGATTGACACGTGCCCTGGTTGCAAATATGGTGACAGGTGTTACTAAGGGCTTTGAACGTGTTCTTGAAATAAACGGGGTAGGTTATCGAGTTGATTTGAAAGGGGATACGTTGAACTTTAACATTGGCTATTCCCATCCCGTTGTTTATAAACTTCCGGAGGGAATCAGCGCTACAGTTGAAAAACAGACCAAAATCGTTCTTTCAGGAATAGACAAAGAACTATTAGGATTAACTGCCGCCAAAGTAAGATCTTTTCGTAAACCCGAACCGTATAAGGGCAAAGGGATTAAATACGCAGAAGAGCGTATTAGGAAAAAGGCTGGTAAGTCTGGAGCAAAATAAACTTGAGACATTTGCAAAACGTCACGTTTTACAAATGTCTCTATTTGAGAGTGTGATTATGGGATTGATGAACGAGGCACTAAGGGCACGTTTAAAAAGAAAAATACGTATTCGAAAAAAAATGCTTGGAACAAGTGAACGTCCGAGGTTATCCGTTTTTAGAAGTGCCCGACATATGTATGCACAGATTATCGAGGACACGACAGGACAAACCTTGGTTTCAGCCTCTACAATTGAGAAGGCTGTCAGGGAAATGCCCAAGTTTGAAGGCAAGAAGGCGGCAGCCCATCACATCGGGAAGCTCTTAGCACAGAGAGCTGCTGAGAAGGGCATCGCACAGGTTGTTTTTGATCGTAACGGGTTTTTATATCACGGACGTGTTAAAGCGTTGTCGACAGGAGCACGAGAAGGTGGTTTAGATTTTTAATAGGGAGGACCCCATTGTTTAAGGTAGGCTCAGAAGAGGTTCAGTTAATTGATAAGGTAATCCACATCAGTCGTGTAGCAAAAGTGGTCAAAGGTGGTCGTCGTTTCGGATTTAGCGCGATAGTTGTGGTGGGCGATGGTAACGGTAGTGTGGGATGCGGTCTCGGCAAGGCGAATGAGGTGCCTGAGGCGATTCGTAAAGGGATTGAACATGCAAAAAAAGATATGACCCAAGTTGCTTTGATAAATAATACCGTTCCCTATCAAATCATCGGGAGGTTTGGAGCGGGCCGTGTTTTACTAAAACCGGCCTCGGCAGGCACCGGACTCATCGCCGGAGGCGCTGTGCGAGCGGTACTGGAAGCCGTAGGTGTGCAAAATATACTTACTAAGTGTTTAGGGTCCCATAATCCGCACAATATTGTGAAGGCCACTATTGCGGGACTGCGCCAGCTTGAATCTCGAGAATCTATCGCCAAAAGGCGCGGGAAAAATCCTGAGGAGATTTAGTTTGGAAATTCTATACTGTGGATCCGGAAAGGACAAGGACCGATGTCGGAAATGGTTAAAATTACATTGCGAAAGAGCATGATCGGAAGACCTGAGAAGCACCGAAAGATTCTCAGGGCAATGGGACTCCGCAAGTTGAATCGATCGGTTGTTGTAAAGAACAGCCCCACTATACAAGGTATGATAAACAAAGTGTCCCATTTATTGGAAGTTGAGGAGCAGGGCAATGAAGCTTAATGAATTGGCCCCCCCGACAGGGGTACGCAAGAGTAGGAAACGAGTTGGCAGAGGACCTGGATCCGGATGGGGTAAAACCTCGGGAAGAGGGCAAAACGGTCAGAATTCACGATCCGGCGGCGGTGTACGTGTCGGCTTTGAAGGGGGCCAAATGCCTCTGCAACGGAGACTGCCTAAGAGAGGCTTTACGAATATATTCAAGAAAAGATACAGCATAATTAACATTCAGGATCTGGCCAGATTTGAAAAGGGGGCTACGGTTGACGATGCTGCCTTTAAAGAGACAGGTTTATTAAAACATGGCACCGAAGGAATTAAGCTGTTGGGAAAAGGCGAGATAACATATCCTTTAACCCTGAACATAACGGCTTGCAGCCGATCGGCACGCGCAAAGGTGGAAGCTGTGGGCGGAAAGATAATAGGATGTTAACGTGGTAGGAACCGGCTTTCAAAATATTTTTAAGATTCCTGAATTAAAGAAGCGAATTACATATACCTTATTGTTGTTGATAGTATATCGTGTCGGCGTGCACGTTCCGACACCCGGGATTGATGGGGATGCATTGGCATCATTTTTTTCCCGGGCGCAAGGGACATTGTTCGGGCTCTTTGACATGTTTTCCGGTGGGGCGCTGGAGAGACTCTCTGTGTTTGCGCTTGGAATCATGCCGTATATTAGCGCGTCCATTATATTACAGTTGCTAACTGTGGTTATCCCTACGCTGGAACGGCTTTCCAAGGAGGGAGAAGCCGGTCGTAAAAAAATTACACAATATACGCGGTACGGCACAATCGTTCTGGGTGTTATTCAATCGCTTATGATCAGTGTGGGTTTAGAGCAGATGACCTCGCCGGGGGGCGCTCCTGTGGTTTTAATCCCAGGGTGGTCTTTTCGTATCATGACGATCATTACATTAACAGCCGGTACGGCTTTCATCATGTGGCTTGGCGAACAGATTACCGAACGCGGAATCGGCAACGGTATCTCTATGATCATTTTTGCAGGGATTGTGGCAGGGATGCCTGTTGCTATCGGGAATACTTTTCGCCTTTTAAGCACGGGTGAGATGGGGGTCTTCATTGTCTTGATTCTGATCGTGCTTATGGTTGCGGTGGTGGCGACCATTATCTTTATGGAACGTGGACAACGCCGAATACCGGTACAGTATGCCAAGCGGATTGTAGGACGCCGTATGTACGGAGGACAAAGCACACACTTACCCATGAAGATCAATATGGCAGGGGTCATACCTCCTATCTTCGCGTCTTCTATTATTATGTTCCCGGCAACGATAGCCAGTTTTATAAAGGTTCCATGGATGGAGAGCGTTGTGCAAGCCATGTCCCCGAACACCATATGGTACAATCTCTTTTATGTCGGCTGTATAATCTTTTTCTGTTATTTTTACACAGCCGTAACATTTAATCCCGCGGATGTGGCGGACAATATGAAAAAACATGGCGGATATATCCCCGGGATCCGTCCCGGCAAACGTACCGCTGATTATATTGACAAGGTGTTGACCAGGATTACCCTTGGTGGGGCGCTATATGTTTCGGTGGTTTGTGTTCTCCCAACACTTTTGATTTATAGGTTTAATGTTCCATTCTATTTTGGTGGAACTGCATTGCTGATCGTGGTGGGTGTGGCGATAGATACTGTGGCCCAGATGGAATCCCATATGATGGCCAGGCACTATGAAGGCTTTATGAAAAGGGGTCAAATGAAGGGCCGTATGTAAGATATGGTTACCTTAAAATCTCATAGAGAAATCGAGAAGTTAAGGGTAAGTAATAGTATTGTGGCTGAAATTCTTGCGGTCCTCAAGGAGGAGATCAGGCCTGGTATCAATACCTTAAAGCTGGATAGACGCGCGGAGAACTTAACAAAAGGATTCAAGGCCAAACCTGCTTTCAAGGGGTACCGAGGATTTCCTTATACCATTTGTGCTTCTGTAAATAACCAGGTGGTTCATGGTTTTCCAACTTCTGCGCCTTTGAAAGAAGGAGATATTCTCAGCATTGACTTTGGAGTCTTTTTTGATGGATACTACGGCGATGCGGCCATAACAGTGCCTGTAGGGAAGGTGTCCGAGGAGGTCAGTCACTTATTGCGGGTCACGGAAGAATCGCTTTACTTAGGAATAAAACAGGCTCGATACGGAAATAGACTTTCTGATATTTCTCACGCGATTCAATCACATGTTGAAGCTAATGCTTATTCCGTGGTTCGGAAGTTTGTAGGACACGGCATAGGAAAAGATCTTCACGAAGATCCACAGATACCTAATTACGGAAAGCCGGGATTTGGAATTCGCCTCCAACCTGGAATGGTTTTGGCAATAGAACCGATGGTCAATATGGGGGGATATGACGTCGAAACCCTGGAGGACGGATGGACAGCCGTGACAAAGGATGGCAGTTTATCAGCCCACTTCGAGCATAGCGTGGTAATCACTGAAACAGAGCCGGAGATTTTAAGCAAACGGGATGGGAGTGTTAAATGGTAAAAGAAGAGGCAATCGAAGTTGAAGGGAAAGTGCTTGAAACCTTGCCCAACGCAATGTTTCGAGTAGAATTGCCGAATGGCCATATTGTCTTGGCCCATATTTCTGGAAAGATGCGTATGCACTTTATTAAGATACTTCCAGGGGATACGGTGACAGTGGAACTTTCGCCGTATGATCTTACCAGGGGGAGGATAACCTATCGATCCAAATAGTGTCCATCCAGAAATGGCATCTTTTGCCCCAATACGGCGTTCTCCGCAGGTTTCTATCCTCGACGTAGCGGTGCTACGCCTCCGGCAGAAACCTTTGTGCGGCCTTGTCTTGGGACAAAATCTACCATTTCTGGATGGACACGTTGAGTTTTGTGTATTACAAAAAAACCAGAGGTTATTGATGCCATATAATTTTATTTATCTT
>JAUWMN010000131.1 GCA_030613165.1 Desulfobacterales bacterium | reverse complement strand
GCCATCATAGGGATGATCTGACCATAAGACATCCACAAGCTTCCCATGGCTCCGGCCACACCTCGTATAGAAGAACCAAGGGCAGTGTTAGAGTTGAGAAGGGCCCTATTACCCTTAATCATTTTACTGGTTGCTTTGGAGTTTCTACCCAACCAGACAGCGTGTTGCTTCCAGGCGGCCGCTTCATCTTTTAAATATTGGTGAGCGCTTAATTGTTTTTGATAAGAAACGCCAGGAGCAAGGGCTACCCGGGCAGCTTGTAACTTGAGAAGGGCGGCAGTCTCTGCTTCAACATACCCGATTTTTTTCTTCATGGCGCCGAGAGTGCCTTCCTCGGCAAGTTTTAATTGAGCGAGGGCTGCTACATGCTGAGTGTGTAATCCGCCCAATTTTGCAGCAGCTACAGCTTCAGCTTCAAGCGCGGTAACAAACCTATAGGTGATACCGGTTGCGCTGGAAATCGCTTTATTAGCCGCTCCAGTGCCACTGACAAGGCCCATAAAAGAAGATCTGGCATGTTTAGCTTCTACAGCCGCTAATTTTAAACCTTCTTTATAAAGGTTTAAATCTTTAATGGCTGTTTTAAATATAGGCCCTTGTAAAGAATGAGCACCTGATCCAGACAAAGCAAAAGGGGATGTTAACTTGGAGACTCTGTTAAACGTAGCAAACATATGCTCGGCTGCTCGAGAAGCGCCCTTTGTGGCAATTTCAAGAACCTTTAGCTGCCTTACCATAGAGGTTTGGTTTGCAGTGACTTGCTTATACTGTATAGAACCTTTACCAAAAGCTGTAGCAACCTCTTCAGCGGCTACTCCAAGATCTTTAAGCTCTTTTTTTAATTTGGCGAGCTGTGCCTGACCATCAACTTGAATGCCTATTCTAAGGGACATATCACAGCTCCTTTAAAGAAGCACTGCCGGAATCGGCAGTGCTTTTGTTATTTTTTCTTTGTTGCAGCTTTTCGCTGCCTTTCTGCTTCTTTACCGTGAAGCTCAAAGATAATGTTTGCTATTTTTCGAACCTTTAAAGAGAATAGAATTCGCTCATCTTGGTCCACTTGATAGTCATCCATCCCTTGGTTCACGGATTTCATGTCGAGGGCAACCGCCCCTGAAGGGCCCATAATTACTTGGTCCTGACAATAACTGTACAAGGTAAAAAAAGGGTAGTTACATAACTTCAGCTCAGGTTTACATCTATAACAAGGAGGACCATCCCCGTACAGGTGAAATAGGCCGGCTTCTTTATACTCGTCATATGTAGACTCACATAATTTACACGACTGCCGGCCTACTCCGCTAAACCACTGGCTGAAGCCCCTTAGTTTTTTTCCGCGCCCTCCTCGTCTGCTTCCACTTCATCAGTAAGAGTCGTACGGAACTCTTCAATCTGATCATAAAACCATTCATACTCGTTCATGACCTTCAATTTATTGGATTCATTACAGACAAGAGGACGACCTTTAAGGTCAAGAAAACCGGCCCAATCAGCAATAGATCGTTTAATAATTTCCCTGCGCCGGATCCCCATACTAAACCCGACTTCAGTAACAAACTCATCACCTGACTGCTTACCAACGACGCTATTCGCCTTCTCGTCAATCTCAGCGACCTCACCAGGCTTGAGGTGAACAATCTCAACCTTGGTTTCCTCACTCTCATCTTGAGGCAAAACGAACCATTTTTTTCTTTTTGCAGTTAATTTCAACATAATTACATCTCCTTATGCAGGGGTTTTAAAAAACTTCCCCTCGGCCGCTGTCCCCCGCATCAAGAGAACAGACGGCTTCGGGGAAGAAGGGGAACAAATTAACAGGCAGCATCCTGAGTAGCTGCTTGCATCGGGGTAGCGCCGTGGACAGCACCACCAGATGTTAAAGGACCATCAGCTAACTCGGTGGAATCGCCAGTTTCCAGAGTTAGGGTAATTGTATCAGTGTTACACCCTGACGCAATTTGAGCATACTTGGGAGTTGCACCATTATAGTCAACAATAATGGTGTCACCATCCTCAAATCCGAGAGTATCCCAGACAGTAGTGTCAATCAACTCAATAGTAGCTTGACCTACATTAGTTGCTTCCGACAGAACGGTAATATTTGCGTAGTCACCAGGATCGGTGTGCGCTACAAATACCGCGAACGGGCCAGCTGGGGCAAAAGATACAGAATTGGTATACAGATCAGAAGGTGAACCAATCTGAGGATCCGCGTAAGAACCAACGTTCATTCCAGAGGTGCCGCTAGTAAGACCACCATTCGCGGAAATCTGATCCGGAGCAGAAAAATGACACCCGTCTTTCAGGTACAGACGAATATTTTTCAACAGGGTACTATCGAGTGCAGCTTTCTGCAGAGTTTCCTGGGAAGGATCACCGGGAATATAATTTGCATTAGCGGTCATCTCATCATAGGTAGCCCCGGTAAAAACTTTAGGCGCAATACGCATACCCATCATTGCCACATCCTGAGACTGCTGAGTAAACCCGATACCCAAACCCATCCCCTGCAAACCCATCACTTTCATCTGGTCTGCAGTGGCATAATACAAATACATTGCACTGTTTTGCCCTACTACGTACAGGGCAGGGTTGACTACTATTGCCATAATTTCCTCCTGTGTGCCCTTACAGCACAATGTTCGATTTATCGTTACTTCAGAATAACGAATTTATGTATAGAAAGTCAAATAAAAATTACAGAAAAACATTGACTTACATATACATTACATATACATTATATAAGGCTTATATAATATCTTATATAATGGGGGACAGATTGAATCAAAACAGACGATCTATCGTCGTTCAAGACAAAATGTGGTTTAGATTAAAAAACTTGGCGGGGGAAGAAGGAAGGTCAATGAGTGAACTGATCCGAGAAGCTTTAGTAGATCTTTTTCATAAAAAAACAAGGTCTATATCACAAGGATATGACCCAGTTAAAGACCAACTATGAACAATCGGCACCCATAGGCACCTGAAAAGATATATTACTTAAAAGTCCCTCCCACCCCGGAAAAGTTTTTATATTAACAGGGTCCGCCATACTATACACAATCCCATCGACATTCTTCAAACCGATTGCAGTGTTCAACATATCTACATAACTATATGCCCCGGATAAACCTTTTCCCTCCAAGAAATAATAAGAAACAGAAAGCATCCCGATAACGTGAAGTTCTTTTACACCAAGAGCCAGTTGTTTAGTCTGTCTCTCAATAGACAAGTGTACACTGGCGAAAGGATCTTTCTGGTGATCAAGGTCTACCACTATAAAGTTAGGATAATTCACTAACGTTGAAGGGTAGTTTGCATCGTGAGCAGTCTTAAACATTGCAATAATTTTTTGTCGGACATACTCAAAAGATATCATTATGCCCTCCTGGTTGGTAATACTATGTTTTCACCCAAAGTCGTCAATCGGCCCACAAATTTAGAAAATGCGAGTAGACCCGGGTCATTAATTGGACGCAAGGGGCCATACTCTGCATATAACGAACTCTCAGCATCATTCCAAATCAAAATGTCCGCTGTTGACCACTTCTCTGCAACAATATTTAAAAATCCAAAATTTGAACCTAACGCTTCACCTACAGCAGCCATATGACCCATCCGCAGAGCCGTCTCTCTTGTTCGTTTTCTCTGCACCCGAACCCCTCCGCCGGCCCCGGCCATACCCGGCATTCCTATATTCCAGCTGGCGGCAGCCGTACCTGTATATTGGGGAGTCTCTTTAACAAGGCGCTCAAATTCCACCCACAACTTTTCTGTAAGGGCTACGCCGATATCCTTATAAACTAAATCATAAGCGTTCAGTAACCCTCTGGCCCAGTCCGAAGCGTTTGTAAAAAATACAGACATTACGCATTCCTACATTGTGCAGTTATCCAAGTCCCTTGGTCCCTGACAGCAACCACCCTGAAATCATCAAAAGTATTCCCTGTTTTCACAGTTGGCACCTCAGATTTTAAAACAGAAATAGACTTATCCCCTGGCTCAATGTTTTCAAACGCTGGGGAAACAAACTCATAAGATTTTCTTAAATATTCCACAAAACAAGGAACGTTAGAATAAGGAGTTGAACTGTAAGTGTCATTGACAGGGTCGTATACATTTTTGTCAGAATTTACTGTGAAATTTTGCAGGGCATTTTCAATTTTTGTTGCTTGAGCCACCAGAAATCCTGCCCCATCAATAAAAGTATCGGTGTGCAATCGGTAGTAATCCCCGTTCATTGAAAGAATATCAGCCCGGGTAAAAGCAAAAGAAGGCGGGAAGAACAACTCGTAACCTGCCAGATGATCCGCCATATCGTCTTCGATTATTTCCCTGCGAACAAAATAAGGGAAAGTGTATACGTTTTGAGTAGCTCCGGCGCCGGATAAAATCTGCCCCATGTCTCCGACTTCCCCCATGCCTGTGGGAATGATCACCGGATACTTATGACGAATCTCCGTCCCCGCCCAAAAATCAAGATTTTTACTTGCTATAATGTAATTGGTCCCATTTGGGCCTTTAACTACATTGCCGGCAGGGATAATGATCGAAGGGATCACTTCCAGAATTCTACGGTGTGCGGAAACCCCAGAATTGGTTACTTCTTCAAACGGATCTATATGCCCGAGAAAAGTTTCCGTGGAAAAAATATCAGTATATACCTCGGTCGCAAAACGCTTTACCGTATCACGCAACCTCATAGCTATACACCGGTGATTAAATCTACATCAGGGGCAACAACAGTCAGGTGAGGCGCCGTTGCTACAGTAACACTCAGCAATTCCATAATAGCTACGCTTAACTTACCTAAAGTATTTTTGATAGCTTTTTGCACTGCCTTGAAAGTAGCTTCCGAAGAGAATCTGACTAGAACCGACTTGCCATCCGCTTGAGTTTTGGGCGCGCTCATAGATATAGAATTAGCCAGTTGATCAGCAACAATGTATGTCGCGTACATCTCAATCGTTTGAATAAACTTGACCTGTATAGCCGTTGGTGTCTCTAAAGCAATGAGGTAATCATAATGATCTGTCAAGTTCCGTACTACAGTATCCGGATCCAAAGCTCCACTGACAGAGGATAACGCCAAAGTCAAAGTATTTTCGTACACCTTGAGAGAAATAACATTATCCGGGATCTCTTCAATGGCTACACCTAAGACAGCCCGCACATCGTCATAAGTAGTGTACGTGATTATAGGAGGCATTTACAGCTCCTTGACAAGTCCGCGGTCAATTTGAGATTTGAGCCAAGAGTCATCCGCATCAAGCTGAATGCCCGGGGGGCCCAAGGGGATGTCTACTTTTGCGAAAGGGTGGTGCATTATAGCTCTCACAGAGATAAACATCAGAACTTTCTTTTTTGCTGTCTTTTTAACTGTGGGTTTTTTAGCAGCAGTCTTGGCCTTAGCTGCAGAGGCAGTTTTTTTTATAGGCATAGCAAGGAACTCCTTTGATTAAAGAAAATACCCCGGCCCGAGAGCCGGGATATTTTAGGGCAGGTAGCGAAGAACCTTACTTATGCTGTCAAGGTCAAGGAAACAGTGCTAAAAGCATCGTCCCAGATCCGTGTCATGATCTCACCATAAGCTACGACAAAACCAGTGCCTCGACGCATAACAAAGCGCTCAACATCGGAATAAGTTGCAGCAGTGGAACGGAA
>JAUWMN010000019.1 GCA_030613165.1 Desulfobacterales bacterium | reverse complement strand
TGTCCGGAACTCCTATGCCAATGGCGTCTTCTACGCATCGTACCGATGCAAGTCCATGGACATAGGTACATACACCGCAGGCGCGCTGGGTAAAAAGCCACGCGTCTCTCGGGTCCCGGCCCTTAAGGATCATTTCAAGACCTCGAAAAAGGGTGCCTGAACTCCAGGCGTTTTTTACCTTTCCGTTTTCCACTTCTACTTCGATACGAAGGTGGCCTTCTATTCTGGTAATCGGATCTATGACGATTCTCTTCGACATTTTATTCCCTCCTTAGATCAACATGGGTTGGCTTGTTAAAGTGACTCATAAAACGGGCTCATTGAATCCCAAAAACCTGGCTCACTGCATCCGATACAGGGGTGTCCAGCTTCTACCGGCCAACTTGTACCGCTATTGAATTTAATCAATGGACAGTTATTATAGGTTTCTGGTCCCTTGCATCCGAGATCATACAGGCACCAACCCTTCCTGGCCTCTTTTGAATCGAATGAGGGGGCAAATTCCCCTGCTTCAAAATGTGATCGTCTCGGACATTGGTCGTGTACTGTTTTGCCATATGCAAACAGGGGCCGTCCCAGTTTGTCTGTTGCCGGCAGTTTCCCCATCAGGAGGTAATTGACTATTGTCCCGACAAAATTTATCGGATTGGGCGGGCAACCAGGGATATTGATGGTCTTGATGCCTATGGCGTCGGCAACACCCTTGGCTCCGGTGGGATTCGGCGCCGCGGCCTGGACTCCTCCGTAACATGAGCAAGTTCCGATAGCGATGGTCGCCAAGGCCTTTTTGCATACGTGGTCAGCTGTTTCAAGGAAGGTCTTGCCTCCACCCATCCCAAAAACGCCCCCCTGCTTCGTGGGAATAGCGCCTTCTACCACGCAAATGAATTTACCCTTGTATTTCTTTATTGTGTCTTCAAGGATCTCTTCCGCCTGATGGCCGGCAGCGGCCATAAGGGTCTCATGGTAATCAACAGACAAGATATCAAGAATTAATTCGTCAGCCCACGGATACATGGATCGCAGAAAGGCCTCTGAACAGCCGGTACATTCTGCGAAATGGAGCCATACCACCGGTGGTTTGCCGGGGCTTGCCAATGCTTCAGCAATTTTGGGAATGAATGAAGATGACAATCCCAGCACCGTGGCCAGCATGCCGCAGAATTTCATGAAATCTCTTCGGGAGACATTCCTTTCCTTTAATCCTTCAAAGAATTTTTCATTATCCATAAGAAACCTCCCTATGATTCGGTTAAGAGTTCAAACGGTGTCTTTAAATTACATTAATTACATTTGACACAATATATCACCACTACTACTCGTAAGTACCCGCAAGATACGGGCCATACTGACTATTTAAGAAGAAATATATATAATATCAAGTAGGTGATATGTTTTTTTCAGTGCTTGCAAGAATGCCGAGCAGCTTATATATGTACAAAATTTTGTACTTATATGACAAAAATTGTAACATTCAATGTGTCAGCAAGCATCTAATCTAATATTATATTGCTATTTTGTAACCAAAAGTAAACAATAAAGAATACCAGGTTACTACGAGGTTAAACCTGGCATTATGTGAAGGATAAAAGGTAGGAGCTGAGGTTGGTTTTTTTGTTTGTGAGGCCGAGTTTATTTCTGAGATTGTTTCGGTGAAACTGAACGGCGCTTATGGACGAATTCAACAAAATTGCTATCTCTTTTGTGGTTTTTCCCTGCTTCACAAAATTTGCCACCTGAATCTCTGCAGGTGTAAGGTTCATATATTTAGAGGATAATTTGCGGGAAAATGGCGAGAGAATGTCACTTAGGTTTGTCCGCAGGACACGGAGACAGGCATCTTGTCTGTCATCCAGTCCGCTGCTCTTCAATTTTTGCAAATAGGGCGTAACCAATTTCTCAACATTGAACAACATCTTCTCTTCCAGCTCTATCTTATCTTCGTCTCTTTTTTTCAGTAAGACTTTCAACGCAATATTTGCTTCCTCAAGATTTCTTGTCTTGATCTCCAATTCCGCCTCTCTTTTCCGCAGAAGCGCCTCGGCCTGCTTGCGATCCACTATTTCTTCTTTGAGTTCCCGTGCGTACATGATGGATTGGTCATAAGCCATTTGCAGCCGGCGAGCACTCTCCCGCAACGCCTCCTCCGCACGCTTGCGTTCAACAGCGTCTTTCTTTAAGTCTTTGACCCTTTGTTTCAGTTCTTCATAAGTTGTTTTGTTAGTCATGGGAAAATTTTCCGAGACAGAAAAAAACTTACAATCCGACCTGCCAAAACTTTTGGTAGATGATACTCAACTACTTGACCATTTTATTTGTATAATAGAAGTTGCAACTGTCCATTCCTGACCTGAGTGAGGTATACGTCATCAAGCCCCTGGTGATCCTGCGGTCCGAAATGAATGACAGCTCCAATTCCCACATAATATTCCTTAATAGACTCTAATGCCCTGATAAAACCTTCCCGCGAAATATCTCGTCCTGTCCGCCTCAAGGCCTCAATCAAAACTCTGGCATTAATAAAGCCCTCAAAACTTACAAAGTTCGGTTTGTCCTGCGGATAATATTTGGCTAACAGACGGGAATATTGCTCAGTAGCGGGCAAAAGAATTCGTTGAGTAGGTGGAGGCACGACTTGGGTAATCAAGACCCCCTCACTGGCTTCACCGAGTTCCTGGACCAGTTTATCCGCCCCCACAAAAGAGACATTATGAAACAAAGGATTGTACCCCCTGGTCCTGGCCTCCTTTATAAACTTGGCGCAGGGACTATAGGTGCCTATCATGATGACCGCCTCTGCCTGAGATGACTCGATTTTATCAAGGGCATCCTCTATGTCCAGGGTTCCTCTTATGAAACTCCCCGTTGTCACCGGAGAAAGATCATATTTTTGCAAGGCAATCTGTGTGCCCTTAAGCCCATCAAAACCATAGTCGTCATATTGATAGAATACTGCTATGCGGCGCAGCCCTTTTTCTTCCACGAAGTAGCGGACAATCGCGTTGGTTTCGTGGTAGTAGGATGATCGGATATTAAAGATATAGTGCCGGAAGGGAAAGCGGAGTTTGTCGGCCCCGCTAAAAATACCCAGAAGGGGGGTCTTAGTCTCTTCAACAATATCTATGAGCTTCACGGTGGTGGGTGTTCCCACATAGCAAAAGAGACAAAAGACCTTGTCCTTATAGATCAACCCTTGTGTGTTGACCAAGCATCGTGGCGAGTCGTATCCATCATCATAGGCAATCATCCTGATCTTACGATAGTGGATGCCGCCCTCACTGTTGATCTGTTTTATCAAGCACATTGCGCCGTGCAGGTATTGGGCGCCCAAAAAGCCGGCATGTCCCCCGAGGGCCAAGGATGAACCGATCACTATCTCATTGGGGGTTACCCCAGGGGCAGAGACAACATGTGCACGCGACGATGGTTCCAAATCCATCTCTTTTTCGACTGGCGGTGATTCCAGGTGAAGATAGCCATATAGACTATAAACACCAAGGCCGATCAAAACCAGGATAACGCCAAGCCATATTCTTTGCAAAACGTGTTGTCTCCTTTTTGGTGTCCATCCAGAAATGGTAGATTTTGTCCCAAGACAAGGCCGATCACCGGTTTTTCCCGCAGGCGCAGTCCCGCCAGGGGGCGGGACGGGGAACGCAGTATTGGGGCAAAAGATACCATTTCTGGACGGACACTACGCAAGTACCTTGTCAATCTTATCTATCAACTCCATAGGGCTAAACGGCTTTACAAAATAATCGTCAGCGCCTAAGGCAAGCCCTTTTTTCTTGTCGGCTTGTTGCCCTTTAGCCGTAAGCATAACGATATAAGTATCCCTTGTGTCAGGGTCTTTTTTGAGAAGCCCGCATACATCAAAACCGTCCAACTTGCCCGGCATCATGATGTCCAATAAAATGATATCGGGCATGGCCTCTCGGGCTATCTTTAAGCCTTCTTCGCCTGACGATGCATGCAAAATCTCAAACGTGCCGATAGAAAGCGTGACTTCTACCAGCTTTCTTACTTTTTCCTCATCATCGACTATTAATATCTTTTTCATTTAAGCCTCAATTCTTGAAAATAGGGAGTCCAAAACCGATTATTGTTCCTTTGCCCAACTCGCTTTCTATGTCTATCTTGCCGTCATGTGCTTCGACAATATCTTTTGCGATAGAGAGTCCAAGGCCCGTGCCGTTAATATGAGTTGTCTCCTTCTGTTTTCCCCGAAAGAACTTATCAAAGATATGGGGAAGGTCCTGTTGGGATATCCCAATCCCCTGGTCTTGGACACTGATGCAGACCGTATTATTCTTTACAAAAGCCTTACATACAATATCGCCACCCGGAGAGTATTTGATCGCGTTGTCAATAAGTTTCTTTATAACCTGTCCAATCTTATAATCATCCGCGCTTACAACGGGCAGATTTTGTTCTATATCTGTAATAATGCGGTGATCGGTCTCTGCTTTGGAATAAAACTTAATACTTTCTACCAAGAGATCATCCAGATGGACAGGCTTTTTTACAAACTCAAAAACTTTTTGGGATTCTATCCGGGAGATATCGAGTAGATCATCGACAATCTTGCTAAGGTGGATCGACTCCTCGTTAATAAACCCCAAAAACTCCTTTTTCTGGCTTTCCGCCAAAACCCTTGTCAACAGAATCTCGCTGTATCCCAACAGGGAGGTCAGGGGTGTGCGAAGCTGATGCGAGGCTCTATTCAAAAATTCTGCTTTGGCCATGTTGGCCTCCAGCAATTCATTTTGAATTATCCTTAATTCTTGGTTGCTTATTTCCAACTCCCCTGTGCGTTGCCGTACCTTTTCCTCAAGGTTTTTGCTGTATTGATCTATTTTCTCCTTCGAGCGTGTTAAATCTTCAGCCATCCGGTTGAAAGCCATGGCCAAAGTGCCAATCTCATCATTGGAGCTTACAACGGCTCTTTGGGAAAGATCTCCTCCCGCCAGTTTTTTGGTAACCCCTGTCAGGCGTCGTAGGGGCATAATAATCGAGTTGGCCACTTGAAAGGAGAGCAGTATCCCCATGAGAATACCCATACCGGCGATCAGCAGACCGAAGTCAAAGATTTGAGACAAATGTATGTAATAGTCTGTTGCGTCATAACCGATACTTACCACGCCTTTAAATTCATCGCCGATTCTTAATGGCATATCGACCATATATATTTTTTGACGACGGAATAGCCGGGTATAGATGTTCGCCCCATGAATAATAGCTCTGACTCCCTTGTCATCGGCAATCAAGCCAACCCTATTCGAGTCACTGCAGGCTATGATCCGACTGTTATCGTCCACAATCATGATTCGCGAGATAATATCGGATTCCGCGGTTAATCTGTCTACCAATCTTTGAATATGGATCAGTTCATTCACGTCCTGCATGTTTTGAATACTGTAACTGAGCGATTCGGCCATGATGCGGCTGTCTGTCTCCAACTGGGCGCCGAGTTGTATCCGATCCTTGGAGTGTGCGTGCCGATATTCGCGCAATTCAAAGGCAACTTCCAGCAACCCCAAAACTTTCTCCCCCTTTTTAAGCGGGTAAACCGCTGAATAGACCTCTTCTCCCATCTTGGTGTCAAATCCGCTAACATAGTAACCCTTTTGTAACACCTCTGAAATGAGATGGGAAGATGCGATCTCTCCCACCTGATTCCTGAATGTGGCGGATGTAATTCGGCAATTATTATCTATGACCCATACACCGAAAATCCCGTCGGTGAGGGATAAGTCTTCCACCAGTGTTTGCAGGTTTACCTTTTCGGCAATACTTTTCTGGTTTGTTATGCTGATAATCAATGCCCGGTTCAAGATAACGGCATTATCCTGCATGTTGGCAAGGAGGCTCTTTTTTTCGTGCATATAGCTGGCCCAGAAGGAGAGCAGCCCAATGAACGCAAGCAATATAACCATAGCCGCTATAATTTTAGTCCTGATGCCCATGTCTTTTAGAGACAACATACGTCTTTTATCCCTTCCCTTTGGCGCCAAGCTTATCAACAACCCGGGTCGCTACGATGGGAATGGCTGTGATGAACCACATACTCAAAAGGATTATAGAAAGAAACTTACAACGATGATAGATAATGTATAATCTTTTATCCCCTTTTTCCGAAAAGGTTGCGGCCATATTTCTTATTATCACACTTTCCCCTTTTAGCGCATGGAGGGTGTTATCTTGACATTCGTAGTTGTTTTTAATCTCATTAAACAGGCGATTGTCTTTGTCCATCAATTCCTCAATCCTTTTATCCTTCTCTGCCCAGATCAGGAGATTTAAAACGGCTTCCTTGCGCTTATCTTCAAAAGATCGTTCATCCGGGGGGTTAGGATGGTTTCTGTAAATTAGGTACCCCTTTTCATGTATGCAAATTTCCTGCAAAGCGATGATGCCACGCTCTGGGTTCATTTTTGAATATATGACCGCCAGGATATCCTTTTCTAACTCTCTTCTCTCAGCGATGTTTTTTTCAACAGCTTTATGATAGAGGACAAACTGATCAAACAATCGCTCATAGAGGGTTATAGCCTCTTCCCAGACGGTAAATTCGAAAAACCCTCCGTGCCTTTCGGCAAGTGTTGATTTTTCATGAAATGAGAGTATTTTTCTTAGGTTGTCGATTTTATCCTTAACGTTGTCCAACGCATCTTCCTTATGGTATAGGAGATAATCCTTCTCTTCTATTTGCATCTCCAATACTGACTCCATTATTTCTTTTCCGCTATCGATCAGACGAGTGTATTTTGGTATAGCTTTAACATTTAATAAAAGGAGGGTGCCAATAAGGAGAGAAAGAAGAATACAGACACTAAAAGCAGTCTTAACCACCGTGATGTTTTTCATCAAACGCCCCTTTTCCCTTTTTGGGCTTGACCCTGTGTTTAATTCGCTTTAGGTATTTGTCATAATCAAATTCCGGAGTCCAGTTGCGATTGTGACATTTAATACAGACCCTTTGATAATCTATCTTTCTTCCAACCGGAAGAGCCTCCTTGTCGTAAGGATTATCTTTATGTTTGCTGCCGGGCCCGTGACAGGCCTCGCACTGGACACCCCTTAATTGTGGTGTAATCTTTTCACTGACAAACCCCTGGGATTCGCGATAACCCGTGGTGTGACATTTCAAACAGTAAGGGTTTTTTTTCATCCTCCCCAGCCGCGCAAAGGCATTAGCATGGGGGTCCTTTTCCCATTCCTTAAAGTATTCAAAATGACAAAGACGGCACTTCCTGTTGCCGATATAGTACGGCTGTTCATCAGCGAGGACTTCGTAAGTATACAGTTGGAACGGGCCGGTTACAAGGGGAAGGCAGATTGTCTCGAGGAGCAGGGCTATAATAATGATAAACGGAAGATTGGCCATGTCAGACACCCGGAGCTGAGGATTGTTTTCAAAGGCCTTACGTTTTGCTTTACAGTTCGAGACCTTTGCATAATGCGACATTTTTTTGTCAGGTAAGGCAGGTGAAATCATTAACCGGAGTAATTCATTGAGTATATCGATGATTAAGGTTTGAAGCCTGACGCTGCATCACGGGAAAATGGCAGTTATGCAAAGGTCTCAGTTCGAAAACGTCTAAAGATATAGTTATATTTACGTTGTATGTCAAGAGATCACAAGTGATGCCGGACAGCTTATAATTGATTGACGAGTTAACGTGGGTCGGATATGGTTTTGCGGAGAAAACGCTTTAATCCCTTATCTGAATTCCAGTATATAATTGTATCATGCCAAGGGTCCGTATACTCCTGAAAGACCAATCCCGGATACCCCGTGCGGAAACACGTGGTATTCGGGATTCCATTTCAAATGCTCCGTGCGAAAGCACGGGGAACTTTACTTAACGCATGGAGTATTCCTGCGGTTATAATTTTCGTCTTCCTTGATCTTGGATCCCTCCGAGGGCGGGAAACATTTTAAATCCGCCTCATTTTATTATCAGCTTACCCCGTGAATACTTATCGGGGCGGAGATAGGTATAAAGTTTCGGCGAGGAAGTCAATTTGATGGTAGTGTTTCCTACAAAAGATTCCCCTTCCGTGAAATTCCCTTTGAGGGAAAGGTTAAGTGTAGAAGGGATCTTGTGGCCTTCCTCTCTAATGAAATTTAGAAGATCAGATCTCTTGAATTTTATGATTGCGATATCTTGATATGTGGTTACCGAATCAGCGACTATCTTATCTCCGAGTGTAACAGATTTTGCGTCGATCGTTAATCCTCTGCCGGTCTCAGGCAGGGTTGCCATACACGTAATACGGCCCCTATTATCCTTGAAGCTGATGGAATCCGGGTCAGTGTCAATGTTTACCGCAATGCGGCCACTGCTGACGGCGTAGCTAAATGAACCCGCTATGCAGGACAACAGAAATAAAATAAACATCGTTGTACTTAAAAGTTTCTTATTCATAATTTTCTCCTTTTACGCTAAATATATTTAGTACCTATGATCAAAAATACATTTCATGTCTTGCCTGACAAAAAATGTCACCTTGTGCACGTTTTGCAAAGGTCTTTTTTTATGACTTAAATAAGCAACAGATGTGCCAAAGCAAAACCGTTTACACTACTGCGGTATTTGCTTTTATTTCTTAATAGTTAGGAAAGACTGCGAGGAAAGTGTGGTGACCTAAAGGTCACGCGGTTCTGGAGTATCCGGAGGGTATTTCAGAGGTCGACAGTTATAACTAATTGATATGGCAAAAGATTTTATAGACGACCTTTTTGTCGCAGGCAAACGACCTAAAGGTCGCTGATAAAGGCCTTCCAGCGGAGGTCGCTCCTCTCCCAGATAGCGCGGCAATATGATCGTTGAGTCGGCAAGGCGTTGTAAGACGAACAAATTAGGATAGACATGAACATTAAATTATATTAAACTTTTTTAAGAGTGATGAAGATACAGTTGCAAGCCTAAGAAATTTTAGCACAATATGTGAATATGCATCTTAATGGTTGATGACTTTGTAAAAAGTCTTCAAAAACGAAAGGATTATTATGCACGAACTTTCTATTGCCGAAAGCCTGCTTACTATTGTTCAGGAGGAAATCACACGTCATTGCTTGGAGAATGTTCTCAGCGTAAAAGTAAAAGTAGGCAAGTTTACCGCTATTCAACCTGAAGCCCTTTCATTCTGTTTTGAGCTCATTATCGAAGACACTTCCCTCAAAGGCGTTACTCTGGATATAGAAGTGTTGGCTATAAAGGGGTATTGTAAGGAGTGTAAAGAGGATTTTGAATTAGAAGATCCTGTCAGGATCTGTCCGAAGTGCCAGAGCTGGAATGTTCGTATAGAAGGGGGGCGGGAGTTGTATATAGAATCAATAGAAGTAGAGTAGGCTCACCAAAGGTTGACTTTTGTCAGCATGTTGTGACATTATCCTTACCTTAGTATTTGGTTCGCGATGGGTCGAGTCGTTAACCACTTGACCATTTTCCCACTTGACTACTCGACTAAAGTGGTTGGAAATCACCATGCAAAAGTCCCCTCACAAGGTCTCGAAACATACAGAGATTGATCCTCTGAATCAAACATCGGTTATTTCAGAGCGACTGGCAGCCACAGGAAAGATGGCCAGTGAGATTGCCCATGAATTAAATACCCCCCTGGGTGGAATCCTGATATACAGTCACCTTCTCCTTGAAGATATACCGGAAGATTATCCACACAGAGAAAACATTATAAAAATTATCAAATTAGCTAACCGGTGTAAAATTATAGTACGAGGGCTTCTTGACTTTGCGCACCAGGAAACCTTAGCGTTGAAAAATGTTCAGGTTAATCGAGTACTTGAAGGTACAGTCCATTTTATGGAACGCCATGTTCTCTTGAAAAACATCAATATAATACATGAACTGGACCCAAATCTTCCAGCAATATCTGCGGATGAAAATAAGCTGGAACAACTCTTTGTTAATTTTGTCATAAACGCGGGTGAGGCCATGAACAATTTTGGGACATTGGTCCTTCGTACCAGACCTGATCCGGATAGAAACGGCGTTATCATACAGTTCTCAGACACCGGCCGTGGTATACCCAAAAAACACCTGGGCCGTATTTTTGAACCTTTTTTTACTACCAAAGAGCGTGGGAAAGGGACAGGGCTGGGCCTTTCCATAAGTCATGGCATTATTAAACTGCACGGTGGAGATATAAAGGTGGAAAGTGTGGAAGGGAAAGGAACCACTTTCACAATTTTTTTGCCGAGATCGCAAGAAAGATAGTTTAGTAAAAAGTTTTAAGTTTGATAAAGGATGGCTAAGTAAAAAGAGACTGAGACGGTTGGAAACCAGAATCAACATATTGGTAATCGATGACGATGCCGCGATGCGGGACGCTTGTTATCAGGCTCTCATTAGGAGAGGTCACGACGTAATGTCGGCAAAAAGCGGCAAGGAAGGGATCGCGCTCCTGGACAAGTGGTCCTTTGCTGTCATACTCCTTGATCTCAAACTTCCTAACGAAGATGGTATTGAGATTCTGAAACAGCTCAAGGCACAGGACCCGGAAGCTGAAGTGGTGATTATCACCGGGCATGGCACTATCCAGACAGCGGTGCAGGCGATCAAGTTAGGGGCCTTTGACTTTTTGCCCAAGCCTTTTACGCCGAATGAACTGCGTCGAACCGTAGAACATGTCTTTAAAAATCGTCAGCTCAATATCGAAAATGTTGTTCTGAAGCAGACATTAAAAGAAAAAGAGAAGAAAGAAGAGATCGTCAGCCAAAGCCCTGCTATGGCCAAAGTGAAAGAGATGGTCAAAATGGTGGCGCCCACGGACAGCACTGTTTTGATTCAGGGAGAAAGCGGTACCGGAAAGGGGCTGGTGGCTCGTAAGCTTCATCCCATGAGTCCTCGGCGTGATCATCCTTTTGTTGTTGTGGACTGCGGTTCTCTTGTCAGCACACTGTTTGAAAGTGAGCTGTTTGGCCATATTAAAGGGGCGTTTACCGGGGCCGATACCACCCAATACGGCAAATTTGAAATGGCAAACGGCGGGACTATCTTTTTTGATGAGATAGCTAATATAAATCTGGACATCCAGGCAAAATTATTAAAGGTGGTGGAGGAAAAAACCATATCCAAGGTCGGGAGTCATAGGGTGATTAGGGTAGATACCCGGATTATTGCTGCTACCAACAAAGACCTCAAAAAAGCAATTCGGAAGGGCTTGTTCAGAGAGGATCTTTTCTTCCGGTTAAACGTGGTTTCGATTCATCTTCCCCCACTTCGTGACCGCAAGGTCGATATCCCGCTCCTTGTTGATCATTTTCTGGATATCTATACCGCCAAACAAGGAAAAACCATTTACGGTATTTCCCAAGAGGCCCTTGCTGCTATGGAGAATTATTCATGGCCTGGAAATGTACGCGAACTCGAAAATATGATCGAGAGATTGGTCATATTTGCCCGCGGAGAAACCATCACCTTCCAAGATCTTATATATTCAAATACCACGTTTTCCGGCATGTCTGCTCCTGAGACGACCACGCTGGAAGACGCCGAACGTCAGCATATCGGCAAGATGTTGGAACGCTTTAACCGAAATATAACCAAGACGGCGGAATCGCTCGGAATTGACAGAAAGACACTTCGAACGAAGATAAAAAAATATAAACTTGTTCTATGAGGCGTTGCGGGTTACGAGTTGCGGGTTTGACTTCCATTCCATCTTTATGTCTTGGATGAACCTGTTTACTGTGTTCCCTAATCAATTATAATATAATTTTGGGCCATATTCCCTTTTGAACCCGCAACTCGTAACCCGCAACTCGTAACCCGCAACTCGTAACCCGCAACTCGTAACCCGTAACTCGTAACCAGCAACGCCTCATAGAACAAGTTTATAGTTTTATATCTTCGTTCGAAGTGTCTTTCT
>JAUWMN010000217.1 GCA_030613165.1 Desulfobacterales bacterium | reverse complement strand
AGGCGATGAAGCCGGAATCAAAAGTGTAACATTCACCGCAACCGGTCCCTATGCGTACGGTTATTTAAAGGCCGAGGCAGGGATACATCGGTTGGTCCGCATATCTCCGTTTGATGCCGGCAATCGGAGACATACATCTTTTGCATCTGTCTTTGTAGTGCCGGAAATCGATGACACAATCGACGTCACAATAGATGAAAAGGATCTCAGGATCGATACCTTTCGTTCAAGCGGCGCAGGCGGACAGCATGTCAACAAAACAGATTCCGGTGTGCGTATCACCCACCTCCCCACAGGGATCGTGGTTCAGTGTCAGCAGGACCGATCTCAGCATAGAAACAAGGCTATGGCAATGACGGTCTTGAAAGCGCGGCTTTACGAGCAAGAACGCCTGAAAAAAGACGAAGAGATGCAAGCGTTGCACGACTCCAAGCAGGAAATAGCATGGGGGAGCCAGATAAGATCATATACATTGCAGCCGTATCAGATGGTAAAGGACCATCGTATAGATCTTAGCATAGGCAATGTAAGCGACGTGCTGGACGGAAACATAGATCCCTTTATCGAGGGTGTGCTCCTTGCCGAAGGGAAAAAGAGATCATAATTCTTTTCACAAGGCCACAAAACACACATTTTTCCTTTGACATTCCTTTCATATTGGAATAACAACACATATCTATTCAAGGGACAAGGATCAAGGGGACAAGGTCTCGAGGCCTCTCGGTTCGGGGGAATATTCCCCACCAACAGGGGACATATTCCCCGTATAAAATTTTAAGGTTATCCTATGCACTTGATGGAACGAATACCACAATATCAAAATATATTGTTAAATCAGTTTGTTATATATTTTACTTACAATCAATGTATTTCTATCGTAGAGGTCAGATGCTTGGCACGAAAGTAGCAAGAGTACGGTAAATGTTTCGGTTTGCAATACTTAGAGATCAAGAGAGGAACAGTCATGATCGAAATCAGAGTTCACGGACGCGGAGGCCAGGGAGCGGTAACATCTACCGAGCTGTTAGCATTGGCCGCTATTAATGAAGGAAAGTATGCCCAGGCGTTTCCAAGCTTTGGACCTGAGCGCAGGGGCGCCCCTGTCATGGCATTTACGCGAATCAGCGACAAGCCTATTCGGACACGGGAGATGGTCTACACACCCGATATCGTGGTCGTGCTCGACCCCACACTCCTCCAAATCGTTGACGTCACAACGGGCCTGAAAAAGGATGGAATCGTTATCCTAAATACCTCAAAGGATGAAAAAACAATCCGAAAAACGTTTGGCATCAAAGCAAAACTGGCTACGATAGATGCAACTGATATCGCAATGCGAAACTTAGGGCTTCCCATTACTAATACAACCTTGCTCGGCTCCCTGATAAAGGCCTGCGACGTCATAAAGCTCAAATCGATAGAAGCGCCGTTGCAAAAACGGTTTGGACGTATTGCGGAAAAGAATTGGAATGCGCTCAAGGAAGCCTATTCAAAGACCCCAAATATACAGTAAGGAGTTGGAACATTGGCTAAAAAGAAGATAGACGCGATCATTGCATGGCAAGACTTGGAACTCGGTATGGCTATGACTGAGCCCGGCAGTTCCGCGAAGCTTAAGACCGGGGATTGGCGCAGCCAGCATCCTGTGGTAGACCAGGACAAGTGCATTAAATGCGGCCTCTGCTGGATCTATTGCCCTGATATGTCGTATTCACCGGGCAAAGACGGTTTTTATAAATGGAACGCCAATTACTGCAAAGGATGCGGTATATGCGCGCTTGAATGTCCCAAAGGCGCTATTACCATGGTTATGGAGGAAGAATAGTTATGGCAAAAAAGATAGGAATTGAAGTCTCTTTAGCAGTCAGTGAAGCGGTGCGGGCTGCTGACGTAGACCTGATAGCGGCCTATCCGATCACGCCGCAGACACATATTGTAGAACATCTGTCGGAACTCGTAGCAGACGGTAAATTGGATGCCGAGTTTGTCCCTGTGGAGTCTGAACACACAGCCATGAGCCTCTGTATAGGATCTTCCGCGGCAGGCGCCCGCACATATACCGCTACGAGTTCTCAGGGGCTTGCTCTGATGCATGAGATTCTATATATCGCGCCCGCGCTTCGCATGCCGATCGTGATGACTCTGGCAAACCGATCCCTGTCCGGCCCTATAAGCATCTGGAATGATCACAGCGACGTCATGACCGAGCGGGATTCCTGCTGGATTCAAACCTTTGCTGAAAACGGTCAGGAGGCGTTTGATCTGACGTTGCACGCTTTCAAGGTTGCCGAGCACCCGGATGTGCTCCTCCCGGTTATGGTCAATCTGGATGGATTTACGCTCAGCCATGTGGTCGAACCGATAGAAATGATGACACAGGCTGAGGCAAAAAAATATCTCAAACCATATAAACCAAAACTGACACTTGACACAAAGCATCCCATAACCATGGGGGGTGTGGGGCTGCCGGCTGTCTATACCGAGGCAAAGAAACAGTATGAAACAGCAATTACTGCTTCGAAAAAAGTCATCATCGACGAGTGGAAAGAGTTCGGCAAACTTTACGGGCGTCACTACAAACCGATTGAGACATATAAAACAAAAGGGGCTGAAATCGTCCTTATGACTATGGGATCTATCAGTGAGACAGCGATGACTGCTGTTGATGGTATGCGAGACAAAGGGATTTCGGTCGGTCTGATGAGATTCCGGCTGTGGCGACCATTTCCGCTTCAGGAATTCCAGCGCGCAGTCAAGGGAATAAAGACTCTGGCAGTTGTTGATCGCGCTATATCCTACGGATCGCAGGGTGGGCCGGTTTACATGGAAGTCAAATCAGCCCTATATAACCAAAAAGAGAGACCTCAAATATTTGGGTTTGTCGCGGGCCTCGGCGGGCGTGACGTGACTACCGACACGTTTGAAGAGATTGTCACAAAGGCTACACGGTATGCAAAAAAGGGGAAGGGCCCTGTTTACGAGATGATTGGAGTGAGGGAAAAATGAGTAATAATGCAGCCAACGACCTGAAAAAATTTAAACCATTTACCCAAAAAACATTACCAAAGGTGGAGCCACTCGCCTATGGACACAGGGCCTGTCAAGGATGCGGGGAGGTCTTAGCTCTGCGCCTTGCCATGAAAGCCCTCGGAAATGATACCATCGTGGCGAGCGCGACCGGGTGTATGGAAATCATAACATCCTCCTTTCCGCAAACTGCCTGGAGAATTCCATGGATCCATGTGGCATTTGAAAACTCTTCTGCCGTGGCAACAGGAATCGAAGCAGCACGGAAAGCAATGATGCGCAAAGGAAAGCTTCCTAAAAAGCGGCCTAATATCGTGGCCATGGGTGGTGACGGCGCTACCGCGGATATCGGTCTTCAGTCGCTTTCGGGCGCTTTTGAACGGGGACATGACTTTACGTACCTTTGTTTTGACAATGAAGCGTACATGAATACCGGTGTCCAACGCTCCAGTTGTACTCCGTACGGCGCCATGACCACTACGTCACCTCCCGGAGAATTGAGCATGGGCCAGTATACATGGAAAAAGAATGTTCCAGCCATTGCCCAAGCGCACAACATACCGTATGTGGCAACAGCAACGATCGCTTATCATGTCGATCTTATGAACAAAGTCAAAAAGGCATCTATGGTTAAAGGACCGGCTTATGTTCACATCTTGTCACCCTGCCCCACGGGTTGGGGAAGTAGAGGACGGCGAACCCGAAGATTGTTACCGCAACCCAGATGACTGGGCGCCACAACCTTTCGCCGAAGCCCGCGACGGCCCACCAGAGCCACAGTGAGAGCCACGCACCGAATGTCTTCTCC
>JAUWMN010000265.1 GCA_030613165.1 Desulfobacterales bacterium | reverse complement strand
CCTTTGAGCTTTGACAATTCATCGGCAAACTCGATACCGATAAATCCTCCGCCGATTATAAGAACATTTTTAGTCCGATAAATATCTTCTTTTAGGCCTTTCAGGTATCCCAAGTCCTTGTATATGGGATATACACCTTTTTTATCCAATCCTTTTATTGGAGGGATAACAGGGTCCGAGCCAACCGCCAGGATCAATTTCTGGTAAGTCAGCTCTTGGCCGCCTTTAGTACGGATCGACTTCCCCTTGCGGTCAATCTTAACCACTTCATCTACCATCACCGATATGTCATTCTTTTCTAGAGGAGCATTCCCTAAAGCGTTTTCCTCAGGTTTTTCTAAAGTCGCGAACATATAAGGGATCCCGCAGGGAATGACCCCCTTGCCTACACTCTTGATCAGCAAGATCTTTTTATCCGGATAATATTTCCTCGCTGTAACCGCACTTATTATTCCCGCCGGCCCCCCGCCAACCACAACTATGTCAAATTTTTCCCCACTCATTTTTTCCTCCTTATCCCGAGCCCCGGCGAGGGACCCCTTGCTCATGCTCCCCTTATTAAGGTATTCGCCACATACGGTTTAGATGCCTCGACCATCTCATCCAGTTTTTCACGAAGATAAGGCTTGATCGATCGAAGCGATTCATCCCAGGTGTGAGCAGCCACAAACTGCTGGAAGACGAATTTTTCGGCGCCGGCAATATACTTTGCAATGTCTTCAATATCCTTTGTCTCCAATAGCGTCGGCACCACCGTAGTCCGGAACTCATAGCGGATACCGCTCTCCATAACGATCTTGATACTCTGCTTGATCTTGCTTAGATCTGTCTTTACCCCGGAGAGCTTGTCATACCTTTCATCCAAAGGCCCCTTTATATCCATCGCAATGTAATCAACTAATTTTTGATCGATCACATCTTTCAGGCACTCCGGGTCAGTACCATTACTGTCAAATTTTATCTGAAATCCAAGGTCCTTAATGTGCCGTAAAAATTCAAACAGCCCCCGTTTCTTGTGCATGCACGGCTCCCCCCCGGTCAGACAAATCCCGTCCAAAAAATCTTTACGCTCGAGCATAAATTGCTCGATGCGTTCCAGGGGGATGATTTCATAATCCTGAGGTTTTTCTATCAGCCCTGAATTATGGCAAAACGGACAGCGGAAATTACACCCTGCTACATATAAAGTTGAAACGATCTTTCCGTCCCAATCAAGAAAAGATGATTCGACAAAACCTCTGATCTCCAAATCCATCGGCGTCCTCTTCATATTTTTCCCTCTAACCAGCCATTTTTTACATTATCTCTTCTATCAAAAGCTGAAACATAAGGTTTTATATCCAGAAGCGGGCTACCATCTACAATATCAATTTGTCCGACATACAATATGTTTTCATCTCTTCTCAATAGTTTAACGGTAGATATCCCAATATGGTTTGGACGATGAGGATGGCGGGTGGCATAAACGCCGTGAATATTATTATCCAGGTACGGTTTTACTTTAAGCCGTTCATCTTTTATCTTATGAAAATAATAGACCAGGATCACGTGAGAAAACTGCTCGATTCCGTCCAGTCCTTCCGCGTATTTCGGAAAGATCTCTATCCTTCCTTCCGCCTCCGATTTAAAGGGTTGAATCGGCGTTTCTTCTTTAGTCTTGAATAGCGTATAAATTACTCCTATTTGTTTTAATTCTATTTTCATATGCTATTCTTGAATTTTTGTGCACACATCAAAAACCGGCGGGTTATACAAATGTTTTGTAACCGTGCATAACTCTGCCGCTTTTACAATTGCTTCCTTATATTTCACTGGAAATTCGGAAGGGAGCTGAATTTCTATTTTAATTATGTTGATCATCTTGGACTTTTGATCTCTTTCTGTGCTTAAAATCAGTTTCATTTCATCAGAACGTATATTGCGTTCCTGGCAGAAAGAAAGGACATAAATGCCGGCACATGTTCCGATTGAAGTTAAGAAGAGATCAAAAGGGGCCGGCGCCGAGCCTCTGCCCCCAGAGCGTTCTGACTGATCTGTTTCAATCTTAAACCCTTTGTAAAAAGCGTCGACTTTCTTCCCGCCAGGAAAAACAATCTCCATATCTCTTTTCATGATTCAGCTAAAATTCCTTTGCTCACATTTACCAGATTCCTAAATTTTTCCTTTACCAAGGATAGCGTCTATCTCCACACTCAACTTATTTTCATCCATATATCCTGTTATCCTTCCTATCTCCATCCCTCGTCTAAAGATGACGAGACAAGGGATGCTCATGATCTGATAATCCTCCGCTAACTGCCTGTTCTCATCAAGATTTGATTTTCTAACCCTTAATCTATTTGAATATTTAACCGCAACTTTCTCAAGCACTGGACCAAGCATGAGACACGGTCCACACCACTGAGCCCAAAAGTCAACTAAAACCGGAGTGGGACTTTCAAGCACTTCTGCCTTGAACATCTTCTCATTAACTGAAGATATAGGCCTCATCTTTTTTCCCCTCCCGTTCCAAAATGTCCGGGAGCAGAAGGACGAGCGGTTTCCTTAAATTTCCCCTCTTTAAACTGTTGGATAACTTCTTTTACTGTTCCGGCCGCCCCGGGGTAAACCTTGATTCCCAGAGAAGCCAGGGTTTGGAAGGCATTTGGCCCGACATTTCCGGTTACTACCGCCTCCGCTCCTTCATTCGCCACCAACTGGGCGGATTGTATCCCGGCGCCACCGGTCGCTTCCGCGTTTGGGTTAGAAATAGCTTTAAACTCCAATGAATCCGGATCCACTATGATAAAATAAGGGCACCTCCCAAATCTGGGATCAACAGCCGAATCCAAATTATCTCTAGTCGAAGTAACGCATATTTTCATTATTAGCTCCTTTTTTACGAATGTTCACACTCTGTCTTGTCAATTCCATAACCTTTTCCTGCCCCCGGCTTACAAAGGGATTCTCCCCCCTTGAGCGTACCGGCCGCTGCCTCTTTGATGATCTCTTCTATACTGCCGCTCACTCCAAGGATGGTTTTTATGCCCTGTTCGGCAAAAAGATCCTGGGCGCGGGGTCCCATCCCACC
>JAUWMN010000238.1 GCA_030613165.1 Desulfobacterales bacterium | reverse complement strand
CTTCTCAAAAAGTTCGAACAACTGAAAGGCCATCGGCAAGGATAATTGCTGAACGCAGGTATCCAGCCATTTACTGTCAAGACCAATAGCATACCTGGTTAAGGCATTGGAGACCGAAGTGAAGTAATTATCCTTGCCTATGGCCGCGGTGTCGTAATATTACCTCGACTTTTTTGAGAAATTGCTGTCCGACAAAACAGCTTCAATCTTCTCCAATCTTAGCTTATTGAATACAAAAACCTCTCCGATCCTTTTTACCAGAACAAAAAAGGGAATGCCCCCTACAAACTTCTTGTCCGATTTCATATGATGAAACACTGTGTTCCATTTTATGGAAGAAGGGATTTCCACAGGTAGACGGTATAGTCTTAAAAGGTCTACAATCTTCTGCTCAACATCTTCGGAAATAAATCCCTCGATCCGAGATAACTTTGCCGCGGCCGCCATTCCTATAGATACGGCCGCTCCATGCGGAATCGCAAAGTCAGAGGCAGCTTCGATCCCATGCCCGACGGTATGGCCGAAATTTAATATCCGCCTCAGCCCTCCTTCTTTTTCGTCTTGCTCCACAACCTCTCCCTTGATCTCACAGCATCGGGCAATAAGACTTGTTATCAAAGACATCTCAAGCCGCATAACTTGGTCGCGGGAGTTTTCTAAGGTCTCAAACAATTCCGGATCTTTGATAACGGCATACTTGATCATTTCTGCCAGACCATTTTTAATCTCCGCCTCGGGAAGGGTGTTGAGAAGGTCCGGATCAATGTATACCCTTGCCGGCTGGTGAAAGGCGCCCAACAGATTTTTGCCGTGTTCGGTATCAATCCCTGTCTTTCCCCCGACGCTGCTGTCGATCTGCGCGAGGAGGGTGGTAGGGACCTGAATGTAGGGGATGCCGCGCATGTATATCGCGGCGGAAAAACCCGCTATATCACCGACAACGCCTCCCCCCAGAGCAATAACAGCCGATCCACGATCCAGCCCCAGGGTGGTCATCCTGTCTGAAATCCGCAACACAGTCTCCCAACGCTTGGATTCCTCTCCCGCCGGTATGACAAAAAGATCGCATTGAAGTCCCTCTGCCCGTAACGATTCAATAAAATCATTCCCTATCAAATCAGCTACGTTGGTGTCGGTCACCACAAGATACCGGTTTCCTATCTCTTGTGTTTTGAGATCTTTTGAAATCTTCCTGATCAGGCCTGGTTCAATAAGAATATTGTAAGTACGATCCAGAGCGCTTTTAAGATGTATAGTAACGGTTTCCATCAGCCCTTTTCCCTGTTTGAATATTTTTTACGCAGTCATCAAAATTGTTGCAAAAAAAATCTATATCAATCTTTCGCTTCCTGGTCAATTATCAAACTCAAGACTTTTTATAATATCATCATTATTTAGTTATTGATGGCGGGAATCAGTTGACAACTATTCTGGAAATGCCGTATCCTGATACGAATTTTGATGAGGCAGCAAATCCTATGGAACTATTAAGCGAACTTAAAAGATATTTTGATCTCCCCTCGTTCCGTCCGGGCCAGGAAGAGGTAGTCAGCACGGTGCTGAACGGGCAAGATGCTCTGGTGGGCATGCCCACCGGGGGAGGTAAATCGCTCTGTTACCAGCTACCCGCCTTGATCCGCGAGGGGACGGCTCTCGTGGTTTCTCCTCTAATCGCCCTGATGAAAGACCAGGTGGATGCCCTTCAACAAAGAGGAATTTCGGCGTCATTCATCAATTCCACTCTTTCCTGGGCGGAACAGAGGCAGGTGTTTGAGAGACTTGGCGCGGGAGAGTTAAAACTTCTGTATATAGCTCCGGAACGGTTTCGTCAAAAGGAATTCCTACAGACCCTTTCCCGATCTAAGATCAGTTTTGTGGCTATAGATGAGGCACATTGTGTGTCCCAGTGGGGACACGACTTTCGCCCCGATTACCTGCGGATGGGAAAAGTCCTGCAACGCATAGGGCCATATAAGATCCTTGCCGCCACTGCCACTGCCACTGAAACGGTCATAGCCGATATCATATCCCTTCTCCATATCAAGGATTGCCGCCAGTTCGTAACAGGATTTTATCGAAACAACCTTGAGCTGAGAGTTTGTCACTGTTCAGATAAAAAGGACAAGGCAGACCATTTAACAGACGCCCTCGCAAAAGGGGATCTTCCGGCAATCGTATATTGTGCCACGAGAAAAAATGTGGATGAAGTCGTAACCCTCCTGAAAGATCGAGGGCATCCCGTAGCAGGCTATCATGCAGGCATGTCCGATGAAACACGAAATCGTGTGCAGGAACGATTTATGAGCGGCAGTTCTACCATAATCGTGGCAACCAATGCCTTTGGGTTGGGCATTGATAAATTAGATATACGCCAGGTCATCCACTGCCAGTTTCCCGGCTCTGTAGAATCGTATTACCAGGAGATAGGAAGAGCGGGAAGAGATGGGGAAAAGTCCGCATGTACGCTACTCTTTTCCATCGGTGATATCTTTATCCAGGAATTCTTTATTGACATGAACTATCCTTCGCCCGAGGCGGTCAGAGATGTCTTTGACTTTCTAAAGAGTATCGGGAAAGATTATATCAGCGTTGGGAACAACGTAATTTCTGAAAGGCTCGGTTCCGTCCAGAACGACGGACAGGCAGGGATCATTATAAGGATGCTGGAACAGGCAGGTTTTCTGGAAAGGCTCTATTCCGGGAGGCGACTCTGTTTTGTTGCCGCCGGCACGGAAAAACCAAGAGGACCTGTCAGAAAAAAGATATTTGAAGCCGTTGACCAAATTGCGGGCTCCAAAGGGAAAAAGGTTTCAATTGATGCCCTGGCAAGAGCCTCGGGTCGTGAAATCCCCGCGGTACTTAGGACCCTAAGACTACTTGCAGCGGACGAATTGATCACCTATATACCACCGACCGCGGGTCGTGACCTGAGGATAGTCCGGCCCCAGGCAAGCTTTGATGAATTGAATATAGAATTTGAACTCCTTGAAAAAAGAAAACAGAACGATCTGGTAAAACTCAAAGAGGTGGTAGCTTACGGGCACTTTGGGGGATGTAGATGGGATTTTCTCCTTTCCTATTTCGGGGATGACAGCGCGACAGACCAGTGCGGTTCCTGTGACAACTGCATTCAAAGAAAAACGAAAAGGACAGATACGAACACAAAAGAAGAGGAGACAACGATCCTGAAAATATTAAGCTGTGTGGCGCGCATGCAGGGCCGATTTGGCCGGGCGCGTGTCGCGCAGGTTCTTGCCGGCGCCTCAAGAAAATGGGTAACCGAACAGAGAATGAATCGGCTCTCCACGTATGGTTTGCTGTCCAACTTCATCCAGGAAGAGATCTTTGATCTTATTGACCAGTTAGATCGCCAGGGATGTTTTGTGCGCCAGGGGGACCGCCTCTATCCGACAATAGCCCTTAGTGAAAAAGGGTTTGGGGTGATGAGAAAAGAGGAAAAAGCATTTTTGAATCTGCCGGAGATCAAAAAACCGGCCAAGACCACCGCGAAAGTAACAGCGGAAGTAGCAACT
>JAUWMN010000002.1 GCA_030613165.1 Desulfobacterales bacterium | reverse complement strand
CACATCGTAACCGGAATGCCCATTAATAAAGCCCGTCTTTTTAAAATTGTGGCATTGCTCACACACCTTGTTAGCGGGACCAGACAATAGGTTTTCATAATCCGACGAATGGGAATCATGACAAAAAAGACATCCTTCTTTTGCCAATGGAGCGTGCCTGGTTTTTCTTTTGAAGGTTTTCCTGTTATGGCAAATAAAACAGAGTCCTTCGTCTTTTTCTCTTAGTAGTTTTCTATTCATGGATGCATGGGGATTATGACAACTTACACATTTTTCATCCCTAACAGGCGCATGAACATGTTTAGCCTTAATTATATTGGCGATGTCTTTGTGACATGTATAACAAATTTTTTTCTCGTCCACCTTTAGATAGACCCCTCCGATTACACCATGCGGACGGTGGCACGACTCACAGTCTTCTTCCAAGATTGGGGAATGGACTACTTTATTCTCCTTGAAAGTTGTCAGCTTTTCCTGATGGCATTCCACACATTTCCTCTTTGCAAATTTTACCCCTGGCCTTTGCACGCAAGAAACAATACTCCAGATAACAACTCCCCCAATTAGCAAAAGACAACATGCTGATCTCATTCTTTTCATGTATTCAAGCACCTTTTTTAAAAATTACTTTTAGTTGACAAGACTTACAGGATAAGTCAATAAAAAAATTGTAAATCCAGAACCTATCAAAAAACGCCACGCCGTCATTGATTAATGAATTCCCTTAGTATATAACTCATTCAACAGCTTTTTGTTGATATGAATAGAAGATACTCTCTTCAACTCCCTTAGATATTCTTGTAGCCACTCATTAAATTTTTTCTTTTCCAGAATCGGCCTTATCTTGGCGACTACACGGGAAAACTCTTTATGTTCTCCCCCCCTTTTCCCTTTCAATTTAATTATCTTCCATTTTCTCGAATCCCGTATAACTTCGCTTATTCCGCTAACCTCAAGGTCACTTATCCCTTCCCTCATCTCAGGGGAAAGGCTTCCAAGCGGAATCCACACATTAACTCCGGTACGTGGTGTCTTTAATGACTCTTTTGAAGCCATGAACTCAAAATTTGCACCTCCCTTTAATTCGTTCAACACCGCTTCCGCAGCATCAGAGGTCGCAAACACCATTTCTCCAAACCATACTTCATAGTCTTTTTTAAAATCATCTTTATGAGTCTCGTGATATTCCCTTAATTCTTTTTTGGTCGGAATTGCTCTCGGGAAAATTATCTCTTGTTTAAAAAAATTTATCAACAGATTTTCTTTATATTCCACGATGTCTTTTTTAAATAAGGGATCATCCATATAATTTCGGCCCAGTGCTTCTTCCTCCACCAGCCCAAAAATAATCAGACTATCTACTATCTCCTGATTTAGCGTTTCCGACTTTTCTAAATTGCGCTGACGCCTACTCTGTTTGGATATTCTCAGGCTCGCTTCCTCCATAAAATCACAAGTAGTGATTGGCCTTTTATGTACCCGGGCTATTACAATGCTCGCATTGCAGTCTTTTGCCGTTGGATCTAATGAACGAAGGAGGTCCGTATCAATCCAAATTTCTGCTTTACTTTTCAACTCAGCGAGATAATCGGTTGATCTTTTTGTTTCTCTTTCTTTTAAGAGCTTCTTTTTAATCTTTTTTTTGGCCTTCTCAAACTTTTCCTCCGGAGCAGGTTTTCTCTCGTCAAGCCGTATAATATGAAAGTTTGAACCGATCTCCACAACATCACTTATTGCACCTTCTTTTAATGCAAAGGCTACCTGCTCGAAAGCTTCATCCATCTTCCCCTTTTTTATAAACCCTAAATCGCCTCCTTGCTCATTGCCCCACTCGGATTTTGCCGTTGCTATATCAACAAAGTCTGCCCCACTTCTTAAAAGCTGCAAAATCTCTTCGGCTTTTTTGCGGTCTTTCGTAACTATCTGCCTAACCTTTATAGTTTCGTAATATGTATTGAAGTATTCACGCAACTCTTCTTCCGTGACACTGATTTTGTCGTCAACCTCTTCTTTTCTCAACCGAATCACAGAACGTCTTGTAAGATACTTGTTAACCTTCTCCTGTAAGAGAGGATCTTCATCAAGTTTTACTCTGTAACTCTCTTGAATTATAAGGCGATTGTTGATCATATCTTCTACAATATGCTGAATATCTATACCGCCCGACTTTCCCATAGGTTTAAGTTTGTGAATGTGACTGATCTTTTTTTGAAATGCATCTATATCAATGCTATAATTATTTACTATTGCAACAACGGACGAATCTTCAGGGAAAACAGAGTAAAGAGCGCACCCATGAGCTATAATAGAGATAAGGATCAATAGGAACAAGGTAATATGTTGTTTAAGAAAAAAATTACTTATCATGATTTAACAACCTCAAAGGTAATATGTAAATTGCGTTGAAACATAATTTAGTACGGGTTTAATCATGGAATCGTTTCTATGAGTTCGTCTACCACCTTGCGCGCAAGGGCGGTTGCGGAACTTATTCGGCCAAAATCGAGGATCGTTACGTAGTCGTCCCCTCTTCGCCTGTTTTGGCCTATCCATAAGACGGAGCAGGAAGCCGTATGAACCATTCTAGCATTGACGGAAACAAGGGGAATCGTGGTGTCTTCTCCTTTCTTGCCCCTGCTATATTGGTCAACCCATCCGATAATGACCGCATCAACATTTAGCCTATTCCCGATCAGCTTAATATGGTTATCTCCAATCCCCTTCCTTGTTATTATCCTCTCAGCGACAAGGAGTTTCCTTACATTCCCTGGGAATTCCACGTCAAAGGTTTTATGATCGAACAATCCTTCGACAAAGGCCCTGGTAACAACCTCCCCCGCCTCCTTCACCTTTGTGTTGTTAAAAAAAGAGATTACTGCCACCCTCTTAACCCTGTATTTTTCCAAATCCTTTTTCAGGAAAGTGTTTGGAGGATAAAGGGGAGAACAACCCCAAAGGAGAGGCAAAAGAACACTAAGTATAGAAATCCACCGATCAAACACCACGACAGGTACTCATTATAATTTAAATTCGTTAATAGCTTTCTTAAGCGCTTCAGTTGTATTTCTTATATCCTCTATTACCTTAGAGGACCTCGCCGCCTCGGGCGTATCAACAAGACTTGCGATTTTGTCAGAATAGTCACCTATTTTTTTGATCTTGTCTCTTAGTTCGTCAACCATCTTATTGACATTTTCTGCTAGATTTTTACAGCTGTCCTTTTTCCTGAGCTTCAGTTTTTTGCTGAGATCACCTTCACCGATTTCAATGAGTTCCCGTTCAATTCGATAGATAGGACCCGCAATCGAATGAGGGAAAAACAGAGCGCCTATAAAACCCAAAACAAGACTAACCCCGAAACCTAACAATACCACAGGGAGGAGAAAGTCTAAAAAGTTTTTAGCTTTTATATGAAACTGGCGGTAAGAATCCCCAATAGTTATATCGCTGTAAAAGTAAAAAACCGTGCCAAATACGATTAGAGCGATAAACAGGGTAATCCATATCTTCAGCAACATGTTAAACTGCATCTTTTGTTTGATAGAGAAATTGAAGAATTTTGATTTCCTCCTATATTGAGCCCTATCTGACGCAGGCATAGCCTTTCCTTTCTGAAAATGTAAATCGGGGGAGGCAGTTTCAAAATTGAACGTTTTGAAACTGCCTCGTTGAACAATTAATAACTATCGTGACAGGAATTGCAAATTTCCCTGCTCACCCTTTTTCGGGCAAAATATCGAAGGTTTCCTCCGTGCCCGTTATGGCAGGTGACGCAGGTAATAATGGCACCTTCCAACATTGGCAGATCTTCGGGCACCTTCGTTCCTCCGCCTTTTGGCGATACTCCTACCGGATGACTAACTCCCAATACATCAGGAGGGTGACATTCGTAACAAAGGTCTATACACAGCTCTTTTCCAACCCGAAACCCCGGCTTATGCAATTTACGTTTTTCTCCAGATGAACTGTCGTCTTGACCGGAATCGGACAAAAGTCGAGAGATATCTGCGTCCTTCACTTTAATATATTCAACAGTAACAGTTGCGGGCTTTGTTGTTTCAATATGCAACCCAAGCTCAGTACCCAAAACAAAGAGATCGGATCGTTTTAACGCAAGTTTCGCGCCTTGTACTGTTTTCCGGGTATTCGCGGAAAAACCAGGGAATATTTTTGAGGTATTAAAAACAAAATCTTCAGATATAGATTGGTTCCTTCGGATGTCTTGGGATATTACTCGATAATGGTACCCCTTTCCCTGTTCAAGCCCTGAAAGAGTTATCTCATGATGTCTTTTTAAGGTATCGTCTACAGCATGACTACCGTATTTAGTAGACAAGCCATATTCGACACCGCCGGTAGCAGGTTCATCAGTATCCCAGAAAATAGTAGTCTCAAGAAAATTTTTCTTTATCACCGGCCCGTTTTTAACAGCGGATATCACCGGGGGGATTTGGTCTTCTGTTTTTACATTACTAACTTTTAACGGTATAACATCTCTTAATTCCGTTATTACTTGATCACCTGACATATCACGCGATATGATATTGATATCATAAACCGCACCTCTGTCAAGCCCTTGTAACAAAAGAGTATGCTCTGCCAAATAATCCGGGCGGCTTACAATTTCAGGCTTCACAAGTATGTCCCACCGTGACCCCCCACTCTCTTGAGCGCCTTTAGTTTTTACATGGCATTTCTCGCACTTTTTGTCCTGAAAAGAAGTGTGTAAGTAACTTAGGTTGGCATCTTTTTTGTATGTTTTCTCATGACACGAAATGCAAGACTTTTCCTTTCTCATACCAAATGCTAACACCAATGGCCCGCAGGAGAGTGCCCAGGCGATAATGTTACATAGCAAGAATATCCTCATAACTATTGTGATATTATTAGAAATCCTCAAGCCACTGCCCCTTTCTTTTCTTTGCCGGAGTCGTTGCCGAAGTCTCGGTTTCTTCAGGGGCCTGGATTTTTATGGGCTGCTTTTGTAAGACCGATAAATTTCCTGCGGAATCCCGGATTTCAAGGGAATAGGTAAACGTGTCTTTTTGGAGGTTAACATTTTTTTTTACCGTACAACTTAAAATTAGCGGCAATTTTAGCTGCCCATTAAATGTCCCCATAAGCTCGTCATGCTGGTCATATATGGTTATATTCCATTCTGAAATCTCGCTGGCTTCCTTGCTTTTCACATTAAACGTAGCAAGTTGCGCGTCTATCTTGTCCAGAACAATTTCAACGGCCGGAGCAGTTCTATCAACCGTGACCATTACTTTATCTGTAGCGGTCTCATGGCCGGCCCTGTCTTTTATAATTAATTGCACGAAATAGATTCCATCTTCAACTGGCTTGAAGGCATTATTTTCTCCTCTCCAAATCAACCCTCTTGGTAATTCTTCCCCCCCTTCGGCAGACCGGACAAGCTTGCCGTGTTTATCCCTGATATCAAAGCTCCATTCTTGTAGTATATCCGTTTTCAGCAACACGGGGGAAAACAAAGCATAATCATTGATTCCATCTTGATTGGGAGAAATCAGCATGTTATAGGATGCAATGGCAATGACGGGAGGGGTATTGTCGACAATGAGTTTTGCCAGGGCGTCAGCAAAAAACACCTTATTAGATTGCCCGGCTATATATAGCTTTAAAGCGTATAGCCCTTCAGTATGAGGAGAAACAAAAACTCCTGTATACCACCCATCTTCATTTGTAAAAAGAGGAATATCTTTGTCCTGAACAATGGCATTTATATATGTCGGCCTTGCGTTGATCTCTCTGATTTCTATCATCAACCCAACCGAGCTTCTACCTTTTGTCACCTGCGGATAGAAGTTGGCCTGTACAATTTCAAAAGGAGCGGCCCCCCTGTTGCTTTTTTCATCTCTTTCGAAAACATCCGGCATATTTTTTAAGAGATCTTCTATAGCGATTTCTACTAATTTTGTTAAAGATTTTATCTTTCCAATTCCGAGCAATTTCGCAAAATCATTCCCTGAGTAGGAAATTGAATTGGCCCATATTATAGACGCGCCAAGAGTTTCCACCAATTGAGCGCTTACGTCGACCTTGGGGTTGTTGCCTCCGGCCAGTAAGTTAATCGAACCCATGATTAAAGCGTCTACATCCAATCTTCCGCCCAATTCCCGTACAGTTGCTCGATTCATCAAACTAATTTGGCGAATTCTCCTCTCAATAAGAAATTGCTCTAATACATCTTGCGGGATCAACTCAAACCTTTCTTCCTTAACAAGATAGTCATAAAGAGCCCGAGTAAAGTCCAAAGGAAGAGCTTTACCTGAAAGATTGACAAAAGGTAAGACAACGATTGTTTTTATGACCTTCGTGTCCCCAGACCAGGATGTTTGTACAGAAAAAGTATACAGTGCAATAAGTATTATAATAACATATCGTTTCATAGGCCGAAAAAGTATTTATCCAAAGAGCGTATCAAATATCTCTTTGACTGTCTCCCTACAAAGATCTTCAGGACTCTTCTCCTTTATGCCGAACAATTGGTAGAGGATGTTTGTGCCTTTTACATGGTGAGTTGCTTCCCAAAGAATCGAATGTGAGTTCACGTCTACCAATTTCAAAGAAATACCAACTTCTGTAAAAGAACTGCGTCCAACACGTGAGGCGCCATATTCTATAACAGAACCCATGATCAACGCCTCTATATTAAGACGCTTTCCAGCCCTTTTCGCAATGTGCTTGCTGACCAGGTTATCCCCCTTCAGCCCTTCCTCGCGTAAAACTTTAGCCACCTCCCCGAACTCAACCACGTCGAATGCCCCGCGGCGCAGTATTTCGGTAGCTACAACAGTCATCACCTTTCCGCCTGCGAATTTATCTTTCGTAAGGTTAACAAGTGGTACAATGGCCACTCTCTTAATATAACTAAAATCGGCCGAAGGATGAATATAACTCATTGGCCCCTTGCAACCAACAATAAAAGAGAAAGTGATGACAAAGCACCAGAAGATACCTGTGTAATAAAGATTATTTTTGCAGCTTGAGCTTGTAATATTGTTCTCTTTCGTCATAGTCATGCCCTTTATTACGATTTTATTAAAATCTTGCAGACAGAACACTCGTGAACATCTGGCTCTTTGTAACAGTATCAGCCTTCTCACGACTCCAGTTATATTCGAACCTCAGGACAAATATTTTGCTTAGATTCCACGCCAAATCAGAGGAATATGTAGCGCTGGTTCCGGGATGATTTCTGCGTATATTATAGTCCATAGTGAGCCGCAGTTTTTGGGTCATAACCCAGTTAACACTATATTCATTGCTCGTAGGTCCTTTTTCCCCATTGTTTCTATCTGTTGTATAGGTCCATCTAAAATAAAAATTGCGAACCGGACGGTAGAAGAGATCTGTCCTTATTGTAGAATTCCGTGCAGACGTTTCTGTGCCGTCGCTATTATCCGTATCTGTCCAACTTTTAGTATACCAAAGTTCCGTTGTCAATGTTTTGGTCAACTTCAAACGAAGATCTGAATAAATCGACCTTGTAAACGTTTCTGTATCATTTATGAGGTTTTCCGTATAACTAAGAGTCCCATCCGTGTTCAAATCAACGCCTTCGTGCAATTTTGCAATGATATGGAGTAGCGAATAAGTCGTTCTCGATTGTGTCACAGACGCTATCGTGGGCACTGAGTGGCTCAAGGAAAGGTTCGCACCCAACGTATCAATGGGGGATGAATCAAAAAGGAGGGAATATGTATCCGTAGAGCGCCTATCGCTTCCTGAAGCATTTTCAAACAGCCCGTGATACTGTGCCGTCGCCTTTAAATATCTGTGTAAATCCGCATCCGCACGAACGTTGATATTATGGGTATAGTGTCTTGTTATTCTCGAATTCGGATCGGTCTCGGTTTCGGCTTGCGTGAAATTGTACGTAATAGCTCCCCAATCTACTGGTTTCAATCCGGCATTGAAAAGAATATTTTGTGTAGTCTGAGTGGTTGAATCCGTGGTGTAGGCTGCCCGTGTAATATACCCGAATAATTTAATCTCCGTAACATACAGGTCAGACACACTTGCCTTAGTAGTATTGACTACTTTGAAAAAATCTGCCGTGGTTGGGGTAAAGGATATCTCAAATCGTTTCTCGGACTCGATGTACTCGGAAGTCGCATTTGCTTCTATGAGATTCCAGGTCGTGCCATCGCCGGACGAATAGACATTCCATTGAACAGGATTGTTGGTATTATCATCATACTCAATATTCGTATAGATCCATATCTCTTCTACCTCCTCCGGACTCGTCAATTCCGCACCAATATTCTGGAAATCGTTGTTTACGCCTGTTCCAATGTTTATGCCCGTGCTTGTCGATATATCGTCATCCTTGAGGAGTGGGGTATTAGTCAGCGAATCGATGATGGGAGTGGTATCCCTATCATACAGCCCTGTGTCCCTATCTCTTGGATCTGTTCTAAATCGAAAATCTAACTCTCGAGTAACACGTTCTGTTTCTCGCTCGGTCCACCTGTAGTTACCGGAACTGGAAAGCCTATTGCTCCAAAAAGATTTCCTGAAATCTACTGTCCCCTCTTTAGTCGTGGTGGTTTGCATGGTGTCAGCCACAAAATTATCAACAGTATCGTCGGAATATCTTGCTCGAAAGTTTAACCACTTATAGGTATAGTCAGCACTTGTGTCATACAACTCGGAGCGGGTATCTGTTTCGTGAATCGATAAGTGATCGTACTTTTTCCTTTCCTCGAAACGAAACAGAATTGTCGGATATTTTGTAGGTTTTGTGCGTAGGTTGGCATTCCAGGCTTCGTCGGTAAGCCTGGTTTCATCTGAAGGCATTCCAAAGATTTCAAGACCTCGCTCAGTTAGGTGATATCCCCCATTTGCATCGAAGTAATCGTTAGTCATATTGAGTCGAAATGTGGGAAAGAGACGAGTCGTCTTGGTGTCGACAGCTTCACTGTCGTTAATCTCCGTGGCATTGATACCCACGTCTGCGCTAAAAGAGACTTTGGATGTAAGTTCCTTGTTTAAACCGAGATTATATGCCTGAGCAAGGCTCTGCGATTTTTCCTTTCCATCGTCCGTTGTCCTTGAATTTGATCGCCATACGAACTGAGCGGAACCACCTATATTATCGGCATAAGCGCTTTGAAATAAAGTTAATACTAATAGCAAAATGACAGCCCACCATTTAATCATATCACAGCACAATATAACCTTTCATCATTATATACAGATACAGACTTCGTCAATTCATAAATCGGGACACATAGAATGCCGAATTATGGAATTCTTCAATTCCTAACTCCCTCAAATTCCTTAATAAGTGTTATCCCATAAGGTTTTTGGCCCACCTGAATTGTTTTTCCCACTTTTTCTGTTGTTACATCTATCACAGATACATCCTCTGACAAACGATTGACCACGTAGAGACTTCTTCTTATCGCATCAACAGCCATTTCTGACGGGTAACGCCCCACGGACAGACTCTGCGTGACCAGGTCCACAGTGGTCTCCACAAAGGAGATCTCGTTATAACTACTATTTGTGGCATACACCCTGTTTGCCAAACCGCAAACTAATCGTTCCGGCCTGAAGCCGACACTTATCGTTTTGATAGCATAAGATGAAAGGTCAATGACATATATATCATTGACCCTTTCATTTCCCACGTATAACCGGTCATCGCAAATAGCCAAAGAGCGTGGGTTTGAGCTGACAGCTAAGGTGTTCGCAACCTCTCCGGTGTCCGTATCAATCACAGAGATATTAAGTGAATCTGTGTTTGCAACATAAATTTTTCGCCGTTCTTTATCCGACACAATGCCGGTGGGGTTTGTCCCGACATCTATTCGATCAACTACCAGATTTGAAGCGACATCTATGACCGACACATTATTCGAATAGGGGTTGGTCACATAGAGGATATTGTCGTCCCAGGACAATGCAAGTTCCTCAGGAGCATATCCACGATTTTCAATGGTATTGATTACTCTATTCACAGATGTGTCAATAACAGAGATACTGTTTGATCCAGAGTTGGCCACATAAATTGTGGCCCCATTGTCGGTTGCGATAATCCCCCTTGGCGCTTCTTCCACAGCGATGGTTCCTACAACCGAGTTTTCCTGCCTATCTATTACTGTAACACAATTAGAGGCCTCGTTCGAAACATAGGCCGAGATATTTTTTATTTCTAGTCCTTGCGGTCTGGCAGTAAGTCTTGGGTTAAAAAGATAGTTATCTATTATGGATCGGTCTACGTCCCATTCGACAAACAAGCACAAGCTCTCTCGATAAAAAACGTTAAACTGAATATCTACGAACAACTCACCATCGAGCGTCTGGCTATGAACTGCTTCAGGAAGGGCAAGACTAAACTTTTTATTGTCGCGGCTATAAAATGCTTCAGAGATTTTCCATTTTAATCGTTCGTATTTCCCCTCCGGAAGATACAATTCTTTTAGCTTGATCTGATAATCCGCAAGTTTTGTTGAATTAATAGTCTGAGAATCCATTGTAGCATCATACCACTTGCCATACTCGTCCATGAAACTCAACTTAGAGATGGTAAAGGTAATGTCCAAGGAGGGTGCTTGAAAGGGAGAAAGATAAACAAAGATTTGGCCGGCCCTAGAGTATACAGGTTTCTTTAGATTAGATTGAGGCATACATGAGGCAACCAATGAAATAAAAAATGCAAAACCAAGCAAGCGAGCTAACTTTTTCATAGTATGCGTCCCGTTTTGTGAAGTGGTTGAGTCAGGCTTAACTTGCACCCAACTCGCAATCTGTCATGAATTAGAACCACTCGATTACTCGACTACTTAAGAGGAACTATTTTAAAGACTTGGATTCTGTTGTTAAATGTGTCTGCGATGATAACATTCCCTTCTCTGTCCTTGGATATGTCACTGGGAAACTGTAGCCATCCTTTTGACCAGCCAAGGCCGCCAAATTCGAACAGCAACTTTCCTTCCAATGAATAAGCTGAAACTGTGTGTCGCATATAGTCAACAATATAAATCCACTTCTTGTGAATGTCCACGGTCAGACCCCGAGGCCGGCTCATTTTCCCAGGTCCTCCCCCTTTTCTGCCGAATTTCAACAAAAAATTTTCTTTTGCGTCATAGATATAAACCCGTCCATTTTTTGCGCTCAAGAGATATATCGTGCCATGTTCATCGATCTCTACATCGAATATTATTGCTTTCATAGTTTCACCCGCAAACGAGTCAACAACGCTCAGGATATGCGAAAAATTACCGTCTTTGTTCAAAACCACTACTCCACGATAACCCCTCCCGGTAACATATAAAGAACCATTTTTGTGAAATGCAATATTGTAAGGGGTAAAGGTGTCTGCTCCCTCGAAGCCTTCAAACAGAATGTCCCGTTCCCATTTAAGCCTGGCATTAAACACCGATAGCCTTCCGTTCGGATACTTTTTGGAAGGTGATTGCGTCACAAACAAACTCCCTGCTGAATCAAGCGCCAACGCGAGGGGGTGTTCAAGACCATCGATTTTGCCGATAGACATGAGAGGGAAAAAATCGTGTGTGTATATTAATATCCTGCCATTTCCGGAATCAACCACGTATGTCTCCCGCCTAAACGAATCATGGAGCAATCGGGAAGGGTGGGATAAAGGGATACCGTCGTAATCCTCAGTAATTATATGCGTTACAGTAACTTTTGTCTGTTTTCCCGTTTGCGCAAACAAAGAGACTTCACCGACAGGAAAAGCAAGGAACAGTATAAAAAGGATTATACCCGGCATAACACTTTTTGACGAGAACAGCCTATAGCTTGAACACCTATTTTGGAATGTGTGTCCCATATTAATTCCGTTTACAAAAGACTTTTTACGAAACCATCAATTATCTTATGGATAAGGCCTTAACTATTATTTAATACAACAATTTTAAGTTGCTGTCAACCAGCTGTTTGGCGCTAACTCGCCCTTGATGTGACAGCCTCCATACCGTTTACCAAGAAAAGAGCATCCAAAAAAAAACAGCCGGACCGCTTTTCGCAGCCCGGCTGTTTTTGATTCACACCCTATCACTCTACAACTTTTTTATGTTTCTATCTCACGATAAAATTGGCTTTTTTCCTATCGTAGCCGAGCTTATTAACTTGGCAAATTATGAGCTGTACCGTGGCAATCTCCACACTTGCTCGTATCATGCATCATTGTTTTTGAATGAGGGATGCCGTGGCAATCGCCGCAATCCGGGATCTTTTTATGGACATCGTGGCATTTTGCGCATGTAAGCTCTGTATGTTTGGTACGATTCTTCTGAAGCAGATCGTAAGCTTCGCCGTGGCATCCAGCGCAAATAGTAGATGATGTCTCCACACCATATACAATTTTCGTTGGCATATGAACCGGGTGGCACACCATACAACTCGTAGAATCGTTCGGATCAATGTCGGGGCTGTGTGACTCGTGGCACGCGTTACATTCCGGTATAAACCCGTGCTTGTCGGCATGGCAGTCCACGCAAGCCACTTCTGTTGTGTGTTTGCTGGCATGCTTTTTGATCTGTTTAGCCTCTTTCTTGTGACATGAACTACAGGCATTCTCTATCTCCGCGCTTGGAATAATCAGAGGGGCATGCGGATCGGCATGACAAGACGCGCAATTGGTGAGGCGCACCGTTTTTGTCCCCTTGCCGTGAAATACCCCGTGACATGTTTCACACTTTGGAATGACCGTCTCATAAGGACGTTTTTTAGGATTGAACATGTGAAACTGAGTATGGCAGCGAACGCAGTCAAGCTGATGTTTCCCACCCTGTTTCTTAATATCTTCAAAGACGGTAATGTGGCATTGCGCACACTGTGCTACCGTAAGAGGCTCAGGTTCGAAATCATAGAGCTTGGAGACTTTTTTGGTCTCTTCTTTATTTGCCTCTTTTATCTCTTTGGCGGAAACCGCTTCGGCCTCTCCCAGCATTGGAGCTGCCCCTCTTTTTTGACTTTGACACCCCACAGCAACAAGCAATAGCATTGCAATCGCTACAGCATAAACAACTATGGCTCCCTTTCTTGCACTTTTCATCTAAGGCACCTCCATTAATTACTTTCTTATATCATGGGCTATACCATGGCATTGACCGCATTCAGGATACTTTGCCAGCATCTTGGCTGGATGTGGTTCACCATGGGGTATCTTGCACGAAATACAGGTCGGCACCATCTTGTGTTTGGCGCGATGGCAGTAGACACATGACAGGTCTTTGTGTTTGGTCGTATTTTTGCTCAGCAAAGCGGCCGCCTCACCGTGGCATGTTCCACAGTAATTCGAGGGGAGATCCTGATCATAGGTAATAACAAGAGGCATATGTACCGGATGACAGATAAGGCAGGATTTTAGATCCATGTCCTCGCTATGTTTTTCGTGGCATTCCATACATTCAGGAATCAACCGGTGTTCCGTATGGCATTCGTTACAAGCCAGGTCGGTATGAGCACTGGGATGGTCCTTCAATTGTTTCCCTTCTCCCGCATGACATGTAAGACAGGGATCTGTTACATCGCCTTCAATCTTTAATTGCATGGGGGCATGGGTATCACTATGACACGCCGCGCAATTTTCAAGATCATAATGTGGCTTATCACTATGGCAAACGCTGCATTCAGGTATGGCTTGTTGCCCCTCCGGCGGATGCTGTGTGTGGCAATCCACGCAACCTACCTCTGTTTTATGTTTGCCCCCTTGATCAGCTATTGTTGTCGGTTGCACCTTATGACATTTAACACAATCAGAGTCTAAGAGTTCTTCAGCCCGTACATTCCCGCAGAACATAACAAGCGTCACTAATAAAAATAAAACACCAGCCTTTTTGCCCATTTTCATTTCCCTCCACTGTGAGAGCTTTACAAAACTGCTATTGTGAATGCTGACTCTTATTCATTAATTATACGATATATTGCAAAAACTTCCATTTTTCTACCACTCAAGAGTAAGTTATGTCAAGTTTTTTCTCGCCACCGCATAGCCTGGTCAAAATATCGGCCCCAAAGTACCAAAATTTGCAAGATATCTTTGGAAAGTGAGTGGTGGCTACGGCCTATAATCACCCTTAACTAACCGAGATTCCAGAAAAATCTATTGAATATGTCTATATGACATTTTATGGCATCAATTTTGCGAAAAAAATAAAGCAGACAAAATCGTAGGCCCACTTGGTAGACACATTTTTACAAAATTTTCAATAAATTATAAGAAACATTTTGGTCTTAAATAAACCAAAACAAACCTATAGGCAAGTAAAAAATGCTAATTTTTAGATTGAAAAATCGACACAGCCGCCTGTTCGCTTGACAATAAGACTCCTTTACGGTATGCATGTAACTGGAGGAGTATTTTAATAATTTATATCGTTTTGTCGGAGGATGAATTTTAAAAGAATCAAGTTTCTTAATGGGCTCACAAGGACAGCCTCCTAGGTAAGCGGGAATCGGCATATTTTCTAATGTATGCTACGAGGTGCTAATATTCAGGAAATTACAATGAAAAAATCATTGATTTGTATGCTTTCCATTCTTTGTACGCTCGGGTTTCCCAGTTTAGTTCAGGCATCGGTAAGAGGTGTGTGCTCAAATTGCCATACAATGCATAGCAGCCAGGGGGGGACACCGGTTGCGGGATCTTTCTTCGAAGGCTACACTGATGCAAATCCCTCACTTCTTACAGCTACCTGTGTCGGTTGTCACAGCGGGGAAGGAACTACTATAACCGCAGAAGGCGTGCCTATTGTCTATAATATAGGCGGCAATTTTGGCGCGGACAACACTCTTGCCGGCGGCAATTTTTACTATGTTAAAATCTTGAACCAAAATACGGGCCACAATGTTGCCGGCATAACTGCTGCGGACGACACTTTTGCAACGATCCCGGGAAGCACAACAATCTATTCCCAACTTACTTGTGCTGGAGAATCCGGCTGTCACGGTGACAAAAGCACCGGAAACAATGAACTTGACGCAGTTAGCGCCGCACACCATACAGACGATTCAGGGGGGATCACCGGGGGTTCTGTGGGGCTGAGTTATAGATTCTTGAATGGTGTAACAGGCATAGAAGACAGTGATTGGGAGAAAGACACGGCCGTCCACAACGTGTATAAAGGGTCCGGTGATGTGGGAGATAGCACGACTATAAGTTCCCTCTGCGCCCAATGCCATGGGAACTATCACAGCGCTGACGGCATAGATAGAAACTCAAGCCCGTGGCTGCGGCACCCGACGGATATTGCTCTGCCCACTGACCCTGACCGCGAATATGCGGCATATGATCCGGTAACCGCTTATTCAAACATCGCGCCGGTAGCCTTTATAAACCCAGACGCCGATCCCTTAGTCCGAAGCGAAGCTGTTGTCATGTGCCTGTCGTGCCATCGGGCTCACGGGTCGCCTGAGTTTAAGATGATGCGGTGGGATAATACGGGCGGCAGGCTCGGCTGTGGTGTTTGCCATACGTCGAAGAAGTAAGAGCTTGAAAAGTAATAAAGGAGAGCCAGTTTTAATCAAAAATTTAGGGGTTATGCAAAGCTTACAAGGCGTTGAGTATGCATGTTGTCGCACAATAACATGCAAACTTTTGCACATTAATGCAATCTCTTTTCACATCGTTCTTGGTCGGTACTCCTTACGGTTGAGGTAACCGATTGAAATTTAATAAATATCTTTCTGTCAGCAAAATTGGCCTTGGTTTTGCACTTAATATTGGTTTTGCATCTTAATAAAAGAGACCTTCTAACGAGAAGATATGGTATAATTTTTGTAGTCTGAAGAAATGAAATGATTGGCAATTAAAATATCATTATAAAGGACGGGGGGAGACCATGAAAAACTATCGTAAGTCATATAAAGTCATAGCAGGCGCTCTTATTTGCCTCTTATTTGCCTTTGGCATGACCTTAAAAGGAGAAGCGGCCAATGTCACCAATGTGTCAGTAATCCCTGACACCTTTAACCCCGAGATCGGGGAGACTACTACCATTTCATATGAGCTGAATAGTTCCGCCATGCTCTGGCTGAGGATCTATGATTCATCCGGTATCCTGAAGCGCAACCTTGTGGCGCCGTCCAATAAATATACCGAGAATAGAATTGGTGGCAGTAATTCAGAGGTATGGGACGGAGAGGATGATATCGGCATCGTTGTGCCGGGTGGAACTTATCCTTATAATATCGATGACATATCATATACAAGCGCCTCTCCTACAGTGCAGTCTCCCTATGACCTGGTAGTTGACCCCTCTAACAGTCTGAATCTCTGGATGACCGCTTCGGATAACAAACTTTACAAATCGATTGATGGTGGTTTCGGTTGGTCTCAGGTGATTTACGGAGGCGCCGGCCCTGCTTACGGCATTGCTATAAGTATTGACGGGCAGAAGATCTATGTCTTGGACAACGGGGAAGAGAGGCTGTACTATTCAACAAATGGCGGCGACACCTGGAGTAGTTATGCCCTTGGGTGGGCAGCAATGATGATCACCCCCCAACCCTATGATATAGCTTGTAACAGTGATGGAACCATACTCTACGGTGTGGACCCGGCCACAAACAGGGTTTATAAATCTATCGACTCAGGAGCTAATTGGAATAACGGCACGACGCCGCCGGGCGCCGTCAAGCTTTCAGGCGTTGCCATTGATCCCTCGGACAGCAACACTGTCCTCGTAGCGGACGTGGGGGCTATCACGGTATATAAATCCACTGATGGCGGGTCCAACTTTTCCATAATTCTCGACTCTCCGGGAACAGGGGACGGACAGTTCAACAGCGTAAACGGGCCGTATCAGATATCTTTTGATACTAATGGTTATTACTGGGTGAGTGACCTTGGTAATCACCGGGTCCAGCAGTTTGACTCCGACAATAACTGGGTGATGACCGTAGGGGGGCCGAGCTTAGGCATAGGGGATTATCAATTTGATTCCAACAGTGTCGGTTTAGGTCTTTTTGTGACCCCTTTCATCGGACAGCAGTATTTGTATGTGGCCGACTATAATAATACAAAGATTAAAAAATACGCCTATGACAACTATGCCCACCCCACTCCTATTACAGTATATGATCCTACAGCGCCGGCCGCTATAACCGATCTGGCAACAACAGGGACAGTGGACTCAAATGCGGTGGAACTGACCTGGACGGCGCCCGGCGATAATGGGAACGATCCTGGGACACAGGCCGCAAGCTATGATGTCAGATACGCCAAGACACCCATTGCCACGGACGCGGAATTCTCTGCGGCCACCCTGGCCACAGGGGAGCCGACTCCATCTGTGCAAGGAACTACGGAATATTTTACAGTTACCGGATTGGAGTCAAATACCACGTACTATTTTGCCATAAAATCTTCGGATGGGGTGCCCAATACATCCGACCTCTCTACCACCAGCCCAGCTGGGAAGACCGGTCTCCTGTTAGACTGGAATATGGTTTCATGCCCTCTACACCCGAGCCCCAATGATTCAGGTTCGGTATTCGGGGACGACGCCGGCTATGACTGGATGTTTTATTGGTATTCTACCTGGATCGATGAGCCGAACCCTGGTGGTGCCGGTGGTTGGGAAACGGCCGCAACTATCGTTCCGGGGAAAGGCATTTTAATTTATTCATGTCTGAGAGATAACCCCACCGATGCTTCAGGCGCTGAGATCACCGATCCTTCATACACTCTTTCTCTGAGCGCCGGCTGGAATTTAATCGGGAATCCCTATGGGACAGTCGTGAGTCTCGGTTCCTGTGAGGTGATTTACAACACCTTGACCAAAAGCTATGCCGATGCCGTGTTGGCAGACTGGATAGGAAATGCCGTTTACATATGGAACGGTAGTACCCATGACTTTATTCCATCGGGTTCCGCCGAGTTGGAGCCATGGAAGGGTTACTGGATATTTGCTTATTATGACCTTGATCTGAGGATTTATAAACCTTAGTCAGAAGGAGGCCTTTGCAAAACGTGACATTTTTACAAAGGTCTCAAAAGGAGAACGGATATGTCTATAAAAATATGTCAAGCGCTTTTAGTCGCTTTAATCTCAATTAGTTTTTCCGCTTCTGCTTATTGCTCCGATTGGGAGTTAACCTTGCGAGTATCAGGCGGGGAGACTTATGGTTATTGTATTGCCGGCGTCAAAGATGGCGCCACTGACGGGCGGGACAACGCGTGGGACATCCCTGCTTCGCCTGATAGCCTTAGTGATATTTATATTTATGCCTATTTCCCACACCCGGAATGGGGCCATGTGTTTGATACATTTAGTCAAGATATCAAGGCGCCTGATTTTCCAAAAGAGTGGGCCTTTGAGGTTGTTTCCAACGTCGTTGGCGAGTTGACTGTTCAATGGCCCGGTCTAAAAGAGATAATACCTGATAAAAAGGCCGTGCTCGTTGATATAGACGGAAATGTTGAGATTGATATGCATGCCTCCTCTTCATTTGTTTTTGTAAACGACGGCTATGCGAAAAGATTTCTTGTGAAAGTTTCACCGGCGGTCCCGGCGCCTGCGCCCCCGGAAGCCTTAAAGGGAGTAGTGATTCAAAGGAACGTAGTGTTCTTGCATTGGCAGAAGAATCGTGAGCCTGATCTGGCCGGCTACAATGTTTACCGAAGCGTTGTCACGGGGAGCGGTTACCAAAAGATAAGCTATTCGTTAATCGAAGAGTATAGAGATAGAGACGGGCAGGTAGCGGAAGGTCTGACATACTATTACGTGGTCACGGCTGTTAATACATCCGGAGGAGAGAGTGGATATTCGAATGAGGTTAAAGTTACCCCGTAAAGTTACCGTAAAAACGAGATGCGAATAATGTCTTTCTTTTTTGACAGATGGTTTAGATTCTTAGTCGGCGCGTTAATATTCCTTTTCTTTTTAATCTCCGTTCAAGATGTGTATACTCAGGGTCCGCCACCACCCCCGGCAGACCCGCCCTACGGAAGTTCTGCTCATGGGGACTCTACTACCGGAGTTAATCGGACCAGTACGACAATATATTCCCCGGGCCAGTGAGCGCACTGTCACGAACAGCATGCAAGCATCAACGGAGATGAGCCAACCCCCGCAGGTGGAGCGGCCGGCTTTTGCCTCTTAGCGAACAATTTCTCGGGTGCAACTACAAACCCCTATATTCAAAGTGATAACGCCTGCTTTTACTGCCATTATGGAACAGGCACCCTGCAAACCCCTGCTTTTGATAACTACACCTACAGCCGCACCTTTGGTGGATACCTAACGGACGCGACGGCTTCCATTATGGATGCGTTTAATCTTCTCTCTTATCACAACTTAAATGATGTACGTACTTTTGCCATAGCTAATTGGCCTACCACATTTACCGCCAGCTCCAATCCTTGCAGCGCCTGCCATAATGTCCATATCGCTAAAAGGAATAGAGCGGCTCCAGGAGATCCGACTGAAACTGCTATTTCCAAACCCTCTGATCATGGTAAGCTCTGGGGGGATGATGATGGTATAATTGATATTCTTGTTTCCAGTGAAAGGATGAATGCTTATACCTTGTACTATCAGGCGCCGTATTATTATTACTCTGTAACCCCGGTTGGGTATGAGCCGAATAACTCTACTACAATATATGATGGCTCAAACATCCCCGACTATGTCACCTTCTGCACCGACTGCCATAATTCAACCAATATCATCTATAGCAACACGCTGCTGAGGGACCTGAAAACCATCGATTGGGTAAATACTGGCGGCGAAGCCGGGGGGGATAAACATGGGAAAAACGTTGCTACACAAGACGGCACTGGAGGATATGTTAATTTAGACGATCCCTATAACACAGTATGGGGCTCGGCTAATGGTCTCGTCCTTTCCTGCACCGATTGCCACGAGCCGCATGGTGCATCGAGTGTCATGTTAATAAGGAATGAAGTAAACGGCGCGGCCTTGACCGGGGTCATCACACCCTTCGAAAACGACAACTGGAAATACCTGTGTGAGAGATGCCATGACTGTGACACATCTGGAACTGGCGGAACTTTAGAGGACATTCACCATGATAACACGGGTGCTCCATATTTTGATCCGAGCAGCTGTTCTCAATGCCACGACGGGCCTGGCAGGCAACCCATAGACTGCAATAACTGCCACTTTCACGGAGGAGATGATAGCTGGCTGCCACTGGCGCTTAGAAGCGGACGGCGGACATTTTGAGACATAGGGTTTTATGTTTTAAAACAAAAAGCAAGCCCGAACATATTTCCAAAAGGTATTAGAGAGCGATCCGTACAATCAAAGCGCTCTGGAGGCGCTAAACAGCATCCATCTATAAGTGGAATATTGAGCCTCTATACTCGTTCGCTCTCCGAGGCGCGGGATTCTGCGAGCCGGACAGCCTCAT
>JAUWMN010000092.1 GCA_030613165.1 Desulfobacterales bacterium | reverse complement strand
TATGTTGTCATCACAGGTCGACCCAATGTAGGGAAATCAACCCTTTTCAATCGTATCATCCGTTCCCGAAAGGCCCTGATAGACGATTTTGCGGGAGTAACCCGTGACAGGATTTACGCGGAGGCCGAGTGGAATGGGAAGTATTTCACACTCGTTGATACCGGCGGATTTTCCGAATTTGACGAGGACCCGTTTGCGGACATAATTCGGGACCAGATATTTTCGGCAATGCAAGAGGCTGATGCCGTGCTATTTATGTTAAACGGGAAAGAGGGACTTACACCGGTAGACATAACCATTGCCGAACGTCTACGTCGTGTGTCTAAGCCTACCTTTTACGTAGTCAATAAAATAGACGACCCCAAACATAAGACAATGCTCTCTGATTTTTATAAACTGGGAGTGGATAAGCTCTATCCGATTTCCGCCACTCATGGCGCCGGTGTAAGCGACGTGATGGACGCGCTGACAGAGATACTTCCCCAGGAAGAAGAACCCAAAGAACCGGAAGGAATAATCCGTCTGGCTGTATTGGGCCGCCCTAACGCGGGGAAGTCCTCACTGATCAACCGCATACTTGATTCCAACCGTCTTTTGGTCAGCGATATTCCCGGTACTACGCGAGACGCTGTAGACACTCTTTTTAATATCAATAACAAATGCTATCAATTAATAGATACAGCAGGCATACGCAGGAAAAAAGCAACTAGTCAGAAGTTGGACAAAATTTCGATCATTAAGGCGCTAAAGGCCCTTGACAGATGTCATATCGCGATCCTTATGATCGATGCATCAGCAGGTATTGTGGACCAGGATATCGCTATCGCCAGCTATATCGCGGAACGTGGCAGGGGTTGCATAATTGTCCTGAACAAGTGGGATCTCGCACCCAATGTATCTGATGCCGTTTTAAGCTATGTAAATCTGGTCAGGGAACGGTTCAAATTTTTAACCTTTGCGCCGGTTTTGACCACATCAGCCCTTACGGGAAAACGGGTGTTTAAGCTATTCGATCTTGCAAACGAAATATATGAACAATATAATGTCCGAATAGGAACCTCTCCCTTGAACAAAATGTTCCGAGAGATTTTTGATTCACAACCTCCCCCGCGTCATAAAGGCCGCGTTGTTAAATGCTATTACGCGACACAGATCAGGGTCAGGCCGCCAACATTTGTCTGTTTTGTTAATACACCGGACGGGCTCCCTGCTTCTTATAAGAGATATATTATAAACCAACTCAGGGCAAAGTCAGGCCTTGGCAAGACTCCTATTCGTGTCATGTTCCGAAAAAGGGAAAGTAAGAAGTGATTAAATTCAAACAATATGTACTAACGGATGAAGATTTTGAAAACTTGAGAAATCTCATCTACAAAACATGCGGCATTCATCTGAGAGATGCAAAAAGGGAGTTGGTGCATGCCCGTCTCTCCAAGCGTTTGCGCGCGATAGGAATTGAAAGCTTCAAGGAGTATTATCAGTTTCTTATAAGAACCGATTCCAAGGCGGAAATGGTCCAGCTCATGAATACCATCTCCACGAATCTGACCAGTTTTTTTAGGGAATCCTCTCACTTTGATTATCTTACCAAAGAAGGCTTCTCCGAAATATTTGCCGGCCCCAAATCTTCTTTGAGGATACGTTTGTGGAGCGCGGGCTGTTCGACCGGTGAAGAGCCGTATTCTTTGGCTATTACCTTGTTGAAATATTTACACTTGCGGAGATTGGCGGGTATGGACATAAAAATCCTGGGAACCGACATCTCTACCCGCGTCTTAAAAGAGGCTGCAAACGGTCTCTATTCTGAAAACAAAGTTACAAAAATCCCAGAATCGGACCTAAACCAGTTCTTCGACAAATTCAAAAGGGGAGAGGATTACTATTTCCGGGTTAAAGATTCAGTAAAAGATATTATAACGTTTCGACATTTAAATCTAATGGAACCGTTCCCGTTCAAAGAAGTCTTTGATCTGATTTTATGCCGCAATGTCATGATCTATTTTGATCGGTCACACCAGGAAGTCTTAGTCAATAAAATTCATGCCTGTCTAAAGCCGGGGGGGATTTTTATGATCGGACATTCGGAAAGTCTCATCGGAATCAATCAGCCATTCGAATATATTCTGCCGACGATTTACAGAAAAAAATAGACTATTAAAGTTTGAAGTGAGCTAAAGTGCCTAAAGTGAACTAAAGTTGTGGAACTTGCCTTCGGCAAGAACAATTATAGAACAGATAAAATTCCTTAACTTTAGGCACTTCAAACTTTAGTTCACTTTAGGCACTTTACGGTGACGTCACCGGTTACCACTTTCCCGCAAAACTCGAACGATCTCTTCGGCAACCTTGCGGTCAATCCCTGGTACTTTTAGTAAGTCATCGACTGTGGCTTTCTTGATCTGCTCAAGACTTCCCATATGCCTCAATAAAAGATGCTTTCGTTTCTTCCCCACGCCCGAAATGGTATCCAACACAGACCTTTTATACCCCATTGCTCGACGCTTGCGGTGATAAGATATTACAAACCTGTGTGCCTCATCACGAACACGTTGAAGGAAAAGTAAAAGATCTCGCGCCTTGTTGAATGTGATCGGATTTTTTCGGCCCGGCTTAAAAATCTTATCCTCTGTTTCGCCTCGATCCTTATCTCTTTTTGCAATCGATATCACGTCAAATCGTCCATAGAACCCCAACTCTTTGAGAACGTTTACCGCAACGGAAAGCTGTCCCTTCCCCCCATCAACCATAAGGAGATCGGGAAACTGTTCTTCAGCGTCTCCCTTGTTGTATCGTCGCTTCATGACTTCGTACAACATTCCGTAATCGTCCAAACCCGCGGCAGATTTGATTCTGAACTTGCGATAAGCGGATTTATTCGGATTCATCCCATCAAAAACCACCATAGCGCCTACCGCTTCTGACCCAGCCAGGCTGGAAAGATCAAAACATTCGATTCGTTCCGGAACCCGTGAAAGCCTCAAATACCGGTGTAATCGTTCTAAAAAGCTGACCTCGTCCGAGGAAGCCGCCGCGCGTGTCTCCATTGCATGTTGCGCGTTTTGGCAGGCCATCCGGACGAACCGTTTTTTTTCACCACGCTGTGGCATGAGTATAGAGACCTTTCGCCCCTTCTCACCGCTCAACCATGTCTCCAGAGAGTCGGCCTCTTCCAAAGATGCGGGCAAAAAAATTTCATCAGGGACAAATCTGTCTTTCCCATAATATTGTTTTAAAAAAGACTCTATAACCTCACCAATCTCCACCTGTACGTTCTTGAAGAAAAAATCATAGCCTCCAAGAAGCCTTCCTCCCCTGACACACAGAACGGTGACCACTGCCATCCCGTTGCTACGAGCTATCCCCAGAATATCTCGATCTTTAAAGTCGGAAACAACCATCGCTTGTTTTTCCAGGGTATTTTCCAACGCAAACATTTTATCCCTCAAGGCTGCTGCCGCCTCAAAATTCCGGGCCGCTGCCGCTTGCATCATCCGGGTCTTGAGGTCTTCAATAACCGCTCTGCTACGCCCTTTTAAAAACAGAATCAAGTCATTTACTCCCTTCCGGTAATCTTCCTGAGTGATCAGACCGGCACAGGCCCCTGAGCATGTTCCCATCTCGTAGTTAATGCACGGACGTGTTCGAGGTTGCACCTTGACTGATTTACACCGTCTGATTTTAAATGTGCGATAAATCAGCTTCAATGTCTCCCGTACAGCATGAGCCGAAGCAAAAGGGCCAAAATAGAGGGCTCCGTCTTTTTTAAATTTCCTTACGATAGCAAGTCGAGGAAAGGGATTATCAACGTCCAAACGTAGGGAGGGATAGTTTTTATCATCCCGGAGGATGACATTGTAACGAGGCCGGTATCGCTTGATCAGGTTCGATTCCAAAAGAATGGCCTCTTTTTCACTAACAGTGAGGATGGTGTCAAAATGGTCGATCTTGCCGACAAGCACCTTTGTCTTTAAGTCCTTCCCGCCGGCAGCCTTAAAATACGATGAGACGCGTTTTTTAAGGTCACGTGCTTTCCCAACATAGAGTACCTCTCCCGAATTGTCCTTCATCAGATAGACACCGGGTTGGGAGGGTAAGTTGGCTGATTGTTGTAAAAGTTTTGAATTCATTTCTACTGAAAATTATTGCTAAAATATAACTCTTATCATATATTATACTAAAAAAGGTGCAATGTCATTAAGTTAAGAGTTCCCCCTATGAGGCTTATAAAAAATCTGTAAGATGAGGATCTCATGGATTTGGTGAAGAAAAAGAAGATTTTTATTTTGGACAGTTCACAGATGTATACTAAAATATTACGTTCTCATCTCGAAAACAGCACTACTTCGGTTGATACAGCGACCGTAGCCTCCAGAGCGCTTTTGAGAATCATTAAGTGGGGTCCCGATCTCCTGATAACAGGGGTAGAGGTTGGCGATATAAACGGCTATGACCTTTGTTTCATTCTTAAAATGATACCTGATTTTGCCGGAATGCCCATAATATTAATGAGCGCCCATGATGAAGACATGGTATTACGCAAAGCAGCAGACGCCGGCGCTGATTATTATGTCCACAAGGATCAAAAACTGGTGACAAATATAAAAAACGCCATAAAAGATCTCTTGCCCAGGTCGGACAGCATCGCGCAACAGAATTCAGTAAAACGCCCGATCAACAAAGTCCTTATTGTAGATGATTCCAGTATCATGCGAAAGATGATCAGGAACATTTTGACAGGTATCGGCATAGAAAAAATTTTTGAAGCAGCGGATGGGATAGAGGGCTTGGAGAAGCTCAGGGAGAGCAACGTGGATCTGGTACTAACGGACTGGAACATGCCCAGGATGAACGGCCTGGCATTTGTTCGTAGCATAAGGAAGATATATAAACATAAAGATCTGTTTATCGCAATGGTAACGTCCGAAAAATTGGATGATATTGATCAAGCAATGGAAGCCGGAGCCAATGGATATCTCTGTAAACCATTTAATGTGCAAAGCATGAAGAATCTCATCTCCGGTTTCGCGTCTAATCTCCAACAGTGATCAATACTGTAGGTGCTTGGTTCACGGGATGAGGGAAAACATGTACTCTGGCGCCATAAACTTCCTTAATATTTTCTTCAATAAGCACTTCTTGCGGCGTCCCCTCGACATATATCTCGCCACTGCTTAACATAATAAGCCTGTCACAATATTGAGCGGCCAGATTCAAGTCGTGAAGGGCAACGATAACGGTCAGGTCTTTCTCAGCGCAGAGCTGTTTCGCCAGGTTCAGTATTTCCCCCTGGTGATTGATGTCCAAATAAGCGGTAGGCTCATCTAACAGCAATACTTCAGGTTCCTGGGCCAGGGCACGGGCGATAGTGACTTTTTGCAGTTCCCCTCCGGAAAGTTTTCCGATCTGTCTTCCCGCGAAACCGTCTGTCCCGGTAGCCCCCATGGCTTTTCTGACCGCTACAAAATCCTTTCTCCCCTCATGTTGCAAGAGACCAAGATGTGGCGTGCGTCCCAACAGGACCAGTTCAAACGCTGTGATCATCTTCGGCAAATCCGGGTTTTGGGGCACTACTGCTACTATCCGGGCTACTTCTTTTGCTTTCATTTTTCTCAGATCCTGACCGCCAATAAGGATATTGCCTGTGTCAGGCTGTATAACCCGGCTGATTGCTCGTATAATGCTCGATTTGCCTGACCCGTTAGGTCCGATAATCCCCAGAATCCGGCCACGAGGGGCGGTAAACGAAATGCCCTTCAAAATAGGAGAGCCGTTGTAACTAAGTGTTATGTTATCGAGTGTGATCATTTCATCCCTAAAAAAATGATAATTCACCGCAAAGGCGCAAAGGGCGCAAAGTTTTAAGGTCTATTAAAGGCGGTGAGATAAGTATTTTCTAAAAAAATGTCTTCTTCCTTTTCCGTAAGATAAACAAAAAAAAGGGTGCTCCGCAAAACGCGGTGATGATCCCTATGGGGATTTCCTGCGAAAACGCGCTCCGCGCCACGGCATCCGCCACTACAAGGAATATAGCTCCTGTCAGCGCTGAAAGAGGGACCAGGAACCGATAGTCAGGTCCCCATATAAGCCGCACCATGTGAGGAATGATAATCCCCACGAATCCGATAATTCCGCAGAAGCAGACTGCCGCGGCAGTGATAAGTGACGCCGCAACAAGCAATATAATCTTTACGCTTTCCACGTTAATTCCAAGCTGCCGGGCTTGCTCTTCATCTAATTGCATTACATTGAGCGGACGCGAAAAAAGAATAATTACTGTCACTCCGCATACGATAAGAGGGAAAACCGTCCAGATCTCCCCCCATTCCGTCATCCAAAAACCTCCCATAAGCCACAGAATAATACCGTGAAGCTGTTCACCGGAAATAAGCATCAGATAAGAGGTCACCGCAGCAAGAAAGGCCCCCAGGGCTACTCCGGCTAAAATCAGGGTGGTCACCGGGAGCGCCCTGTCAACTCTCGCAAGGAGATAGACCACAGTGACAGCAATGATGGCGCCAATAAACGCGAATATAGGGGTGGCAGCACCCCCAAGCACAACAGAAGGAATAATAAAACTGATGGTAGCCCCCAGGGCCGCCCCCTGAGATACCCCAAGAAGGTACGGGTCCGCCAGGGGATTTCTGAAAAGTCCCTGATATGTGGCTCCCGCGACAGCAAGCGACCCGCCCACGAGACTTGCCAAAATAATCCTGGGCAGACGAATATCGATCACAATAGTTTTTATATTAGACGGAATAACAAGAGAAGAATCCA
>JAUWMN010000233.1 GCA_030613165.1 Desulfobacterales bacterium | reverse complement strand
AGCCGCAAGCAGTGGGTTTCCAATTACCTGTCTTGCTATTGAGGATGTGAAGTTTATTTTGGATAACTGTAAATGAGGATTTTTGGATTGTCAATGCCCACCTGTCTGGCTCCCCGGATGACCAGAGGCTTGCGGTTTGGCTTTGATTTCCAGGTCTTCAAATATTCCAGAGTAAACCGAAGCATTTTTCCACCTTTGAGTTTTTCGGGGGTTGTTAAGCTATTAGTAACGATATTATCAAGGGTAATTTTATTATAATATATAAAAAAAGCAAGGGTTTTCTTGTAGGCGGGGTACAGGAAGATGAAGAGGTTCTGCAACCTGGGCGGGCAAAACTACTCCTTCTCACCCAAAAAGACTCTTCCGGTCCAAACTCCGGTATTGAATCGCCTCTGAGATATGGGTGACATTGATATTTTCACTTCCCGCCAGGGCAGCAATGGTTGGTGAGATCTTTAAGATCCGGTTAAAGGCGCGGGCGCTCAGCCCGAATTTGTCTATCGCCTTTTCAAGGAGGGCGTGGGAATCGTCTCCGATGGAACAGTGTTTTTTGATGTGACGCGTCGCCATCTGGGCGTTGCAGTGGATTTTCATACGCTTGAACCGTTCGGTTTGCACAGACCGGGCGTGCTCTACCCGATTTCGTATCTCTTCTGAAGACTCTCCATCAACATTATTTGTAAGATCCTTATATCTTACAGCCGGGACCTCCACATGGATGTCGATCCGGTCGAGGAGCGGCCCTGAAACCTTGGAACGATAGCGGTGAATCTGGTGATGGGTGCACCTGCACTGATGGAGCGGGTCGGAAAAATAACCGCATGGGCATGGATTCATGGCGGCCACCAGCATAAAACGCGCCGGATAAGTTACGCTTGTCACAGCACGGGATATCGTCACTTGACCGTCTTCTATCGGCTGCCGGAGGACCTCCAGAACATTTTTCTTAAACTCGGGTAGTTCGTCCAAAAAGAGCACCCCGTTGTGCGCGAGGCTTACTTCGCCTGCTTTTGGGACATGACCTCCGCCTATGAGGCCCGCGTCTGATATGGTGTGGTGTGGCGCCCTGAATGGTCGAGTAACCACTAATGATTGACTTCGCTCAAGGAGCCCCATCACACTAAAGATCTTGGTGGTCTCAATCGCCTCATCAAAACTTATGGGGGGCAATATAGTGGGGAGACGCTTGGCCAGCATCGTCTTCCCGGAGCCTGGAGGCCCTACCATAATAATGTTATGTCCGCCGGCTGCTGCTATCTCCAAGGCCCTTTTTACATGTTCCTGCCCCTTGACCTCACTAAAATCAACATCACTGTATGATACGGTTTCAAAAATGTCCTTAATATTCACGGTCTCTTGTTCCATGGTATTAATGCCACGGAAGTACTCTACCATCTGTGAGAGGGTCTCTGCCGAAAGGACTTTGAGGCCGTTTACTACAGCCGCTTCCCGGGCATTCTCTTTGGGAAGGACAATCCCGGCAAAACCTTTTTCCTTGGCGACGAGTGCGGTGGGAAGCGCCCCCCGCACCGGTTTAACGCGGCCGTCAAGTGAAAGCTCTCCAAGGACAAGATATTCCGAAAGTATATTCTGGGGGATGATTCCCGTAGCCGCAAGGATACCCGCGGCAATCGGCAGATCAAAGCCAGTGCCTTCCTTTTTTATGTCAGCCGGCGCCAAGTTTACGGTAATTCTATCATCCGGAAAATGATATCCTGAATTATGGATGGCAGACTTTACCCGGTCCTTGCTCTCTTTGACCGCGGTCTCCGGAAGCCCGACCGTGGCGAACGTGGGAAGCCCCTGAGCAATGTCAACCTCTACCTCTACTACATAAGCGTCGATCCCAAGAACAGCGCCACTTAAAACCCTGGAAAGCACACAGCCCCCTTTATCTTATTGCAAAGCCACATAGTTTTATACGACGTACCAGACATTGACATCGATATGCAAGGATTTTGTCCCATCTTCACCAAAAGGCGCGGGGCGGTTGAATACTGTTTTTTAAAATTAGAAGGAAATCGAAGCTAAAAAAAGCTATTCGGAGAAGAAAAGTTTTGAACAATTTTATGAACAGTGGGACAACCCTTTCAAAATACAGGAACAAATTGTTGATTCAAAAAAAACCTGAAATTTCTACAGGTTACAACAAAGCACAGAAATATACTTGATAATTTAAATTGGTTATCCTTTGTTGAAAACCATTTCACAAACCATTAAACAATAGCCTATTTTGCGGTTTGACAACAAAAGAGGGCCGGATTATTTAATTACCGGCTGAGATAGTCTCAAATACGTTTTTCTTTTTTTGTTTTTTGGAATTCTCCGTACATTTTTACTTTCAATGCCAATAACTATTTGTACTGTATATACTGTTCAATTTTGTATGTTAACAAACTTGATGATTTAGTAAAAAGTCGCCAGACACCCCATTTCGTCATTCCCGCAAAGCTTGTCCTCGACACTGATCGGGGAGCGGGAATCCAGTAATATCAGCTGGTTCTGGCCTCCCGCCTTCGCGGGAGTGACAGAATGTGGACTTTTTACTAAATCATCAAATTTGAATCCCAACCATTTTAACGTTCTTAACCTATATATAGTTTCTTTTTAAAAGAAAAACACAATATATAGTTTTTTTTCTTGACTTCACCTAATCAAGATTATATCTTGGATGTAATTATCTATAATTAAATGCCATTAAATGGGGGCGCCATGAACAATCAAAAGATATTGATCGTAGACGATGACAATTCTGTTGCTGCCAGTCTCTTGGAAGTCCTGAACATGGAAGGGTTTGATGATGTAGATAGGGCGGACAATGGACTAGTCGGTCTGGAAAAATACAAGAAGACGCGACCTAATCTGGTAATTATGGATATGGAAATGCCCGTTATGAATGGATATGAATCCTCTCAAAAAATCAAAGAGATAGACCCTGATGCCAATATCTTGGTTCTAACCGGGGCCCCGGACAGCATATATGCTAAAAAGACTATAGCAGAAGGCTATGCCTCCATCCTCCTAAAAAAGCCTATAACCTGGAGAAACTTACGACAAACAATCGAGAGTTATTTGCCCCGCGAGGCAAGGGCTTAGAAAATCTCCCCAGGCGACACACCCTCTTTATTATTTTCCAGATACGCCTTGGCTTCCCCCACCGCATAAAGGGAACCGGTCACACACACGGCATCTTTGCGTCCGGCCTGTTTGATTGCCGTGGCCACGGCTTGATCCACACATGGTATGACATCAAACTCTTTGAAAAATGGACGTATGAAAACAGCCAGGCTGTCGGGATCCACAGCCCGACTGTTCTGTGGACTTGTAATGATCAGTCGGTGGGCAATGGGAATTAAAGAGCGGAGCATCGCACGCCACGATTTGTCTTCCATTATGCCAACTACTAAGGTAAGACGGCGGCCGTTAAGCTTGTTGTTGAGATACTGTTTCAGTGACTTTATGCCGGCCCGGTTGTGGGCGCCGTCCAAAATAACCAATGGTTGCTCTGACACAATCTCCAGACGGCCAGGCCACTTTACTTCAGCAAGCCCCTCGTAAATCGATTTTTCCGAGATATCAACCCCGTTTTTTATTAACAGTTCCAAAGCGCCTAACGCCGTAGCGGCATTAATAATCTGAT
>JAUWMN010000214.1 GCA_030613165.1 Desulfobacterales bacterium | reverse complement strand
CCGACCCGCTGAATATAGCGCTGAAATGACCAGAGAGGCGGCAACAATTGCTGAAGTTAACGAGACATGGGGCGTGGAAAGGATGGAGAATTCGTACATAGGTCGTTTGGGAAAATTTATTGCCCCGGTGTTTGCTCCTATAGGAATTGACTGGCGCGGAAGTGTTGCCATCCTCACGGGATTGGTGGCGAAAGAACTCGTTATCAGTACCATGGGGGTCCTTTATGCGGCAGGAGATGAAGAAAATGAAAGCGAGGCCCTGCAATCAGCTCTAAGAAAGTCGGGAATGACCTCTGCCGCCGCCCTCTCTTTTATGGTCTTTGTATTGATTTATATACCGTGTTTTGCAACAATAGCAGCAATCCGCCGCGAGACCAATTCCTGGAAATGGACATTCTTTAGTATAACCTACAGCACTGCGTTGGCCTGGATCGTCGCTTTTATTGTTTATCAAGGGGGGAAAGTAGTACTGTAGTATCCCAGAAAAAATTTGGGATGCGATACCAGCTTTGAGGGTGAGAGAAGCAGTTACGGGTTACGGGTTGCGTGTTTGAAAACCAGTAACCTTTAACTCGTAACTCGTAACCCGTAACTCGTAACTCGTAACCCGCAACTCGCAACATTGATGAATTCGTAAAATAAACAAAAATACCTTCTTTAATACGCATAGCACGTAGGAGATCATGGAACCCAACACAGACCCGTTTCACAGAAAGATCACCTACCTTCGGATCTCCATTACTGACCGGTGTAATATGAGATGCCTCTACTGCGTATCCTCAGACAGCTTAAAGCCTTTGTCCCATAGAGATGTCCTTACCTATGAAGAGATCCTTGATATCACACGCGCTTCAGTAGATCTCGGAATTACAAAGGTCCGGATTACAGGTGGAGAACCGCTTATAAGACGCGATGTACTTCACTTTATCAGACTCCTCCGCGCTATTCCGGGGCTAAAGGATGTAAGTATTACAACAAATGGAACATTGCTGAAAGATATGGCGGGACCCCTCTTTGAGGCGGGCATCCACCGCATCAATATCAGCCTGGATACGCTCAATCCTTTGAAATTCCGCCGGATAACGCGTAGAGATCATTTTCAAGAGGTTTGGGACGGGATCTCTGCCGCGAAAGGGGCCGGTTTTTCTCCCATAAAACTGAACATGGTGGTCATTAAGGGATTAAACGACAACGAAATACAACAATTTGCCGCGCTCTCTATCCAGCAGCCATATGTAATCCGGTTTATCGAATTCATGCCGATTGGGGAAACAACCTTCTGGGACCGGCAAAAAATCATGACATCCGATGAGATCAGGTCACGGTTGGATTCTCTTGGCTCTCTTCAACAAGTTCCATCTTCTGTAAACGATGGCCCGGCGAAAATGTATCGCTTTGAAAATGCAAAAGGAGAAATTGGTATCATAACTCCTATCAGTGATAACTTTTGTGGTACTTGTAACCGTCTCAGGCTCACTGCCGACGGAAGGATTCGGCCATGCCTATTTTCAGATGACGAGATTGATATCAAGACGCCGATAAGAAAAGGTTGCACACAGGAGGAAATAAGGAAATTACTAAAAAAGGGAATAGCCAAAAAACCGAAGCGGCATTATGCGGGACACGGAAACAACGCATGCCTCCGTCCTATGTCAAAAATCGGGGGGTAAGAACTGTAGTTACGGGTTGCGAGTTACGGGTTTTGAACACGCAACGCGTAACTCGCAACCCGCAACATGTTTCTTAAAATCCTCGATATTGGAACAACCAAAACCATATTCTCAAAGGCTATACTTATGCATAAGCATCCCTGCTCCGGCATAATCCTTGCCGGAGGGTTAAACACGCGGATGGGCGAAAATAAGGCGTTTCTCAAGGTTCATGGGGAACGGATACTTGATCGCCTATTCGGAATATTTCAAGAGCTGTTTGACGAGGTAATCCTCGTAACTAGTGTCCACCCAGATTCTGAGCAGACTGGGTCGTTACAATACCTCGAGTGGGATCTTAACATTGTTACTGATCTTTATCCCGTGAGAAGCGCACTTGTCGGAATTCACGCGGGGCTCTTTTATGCCTCACACCCGCATGCCTTTGTTGCGGCCTGCGATATACCTTTTTTAAAAAAAGAATTAGTTGAGGTACTTCTAAGTGAATTGGAACCACGCTGGGATATAATCCTCCCTGTGACGAGTGATGGGAATCAACCACTATGCGCTGTCTATTCAAAAAGGTGTATTAAACAGATCGAAGCGCAGATAAAACAAGGAGACTTTAAAATAGCAGACCTTTTCCAGAAAGTTCGGGTCAAAAAAGCGCCGGAATCTTCACTAAGACCGGCCGACCCCGATCTGGTCTCATTTTTCAATATAAATACGCAAAAAGACCTTGCAGCAGCGGAGCAGATGAGTGAATAACCTGCTATGTATTGGAAAAAATATCTCGAACACAATAGCAATTTTGAGGAGAAAAACGATGGGTTACGGGTTGCGAGTTACGGGTTACGAGTTGCGGGTTACAGGTTGCGAGTTACGGGTTACGGGGTTCAAACTCGCAACGCGCAACGCGTAACACGCAACAGTCAATGAGCCTCTATTTTTCCGAACCTATGAAAAACGAATATTGAAAAGCATTTTCTTGGAAACCTCATCATGAAAGCAATGATATTAGCCGCGGGGCTTGGCACCCGGGTACGTCCATTGAGCACACTGAAGCCAAAGCCTCTGTTCCCTATCCTTAACCGGCCTATAATAGATGTTCTTATCCGGCAACTTCAAAAAGCGGGTTGCGAGGCGATAATAATAAATACCCACCACCTGGCCGATCGTATCACTGACTACCTCTCCGGACAGGATTACGGCATACCTGTAACGGTCCGGGTTGAGCCAACTATTCTGGGAACCGCCGGAGGAATAAAGAACGTGGAAGACTTTTGGGACGACCGCCCCTTTATAGTTATCAACACGGATGTTCTCACCGACATCGATCTTTCAGAATTTTACCGTTTCCATGTATCGCGCGACAACGCCGCGACATTGATCCTCCACGATTTCCCAAAATTCAACAACGTATGGGTAGCTCCTGACAATTACATCATCGGTTTTGATCAAACCGGAACAGACCGAAAGCTACCAGCAACCTGTCGTCGACTCGCTTTTACCGGGATCCAGGTCATTGATCCAAGTGTCCTTGAGTTTATCCCGAAAGGCGAGTTTGCAAGCAGTATAGACGTATACCAGACCATGTTGAACGCCGGTCTAAGAGTAAAGGGGTACATCGCAAGCAATCATTATTGGCAGGATATAGGAAGCTTCGAGGGATACCGCCAGGCAGTCCGCGATTGTCTGGAAGGAAGATGCCGGCTGCCGGATGTCTTGCCGGAAGCCCGTCTGACATATAGTGGAAGCAATCTTGTCATAGGAAAAAATAGCAGACTTGACGGATGGAACTCGATCGGTGATAATATAACTATTGGGAACGATTGCCTCATTGCTCACTCCGTCATTTGGGATAATGTCACCATCGGCGATGGAGTTACCGTAGCAGACAGCATAGTAGGAGATGGAGCTGTGGTTAGCAAGTCGATTGCGGGTAAGATGGTTGTATAACGCGCATCATTGACAAGACTGTAAACGTTTACTTCACCGCAAAGACTCAAAGAGCGCAAAGAAAAGTTTGATAAAATGAAATCGAAAAAATCGTCACTGGACTTTGAAACTTTGCGTCTTTGCGGTGAACTATTAAAAAATATATTTAAGTCAACTTACCCCGACTTGGCCTCCCACGATATCGCTCTCACCCCTTTAAAAGGAGATGGCTCTGATCGGAAATGGTACCGTGCTACCTGCGGCGGCAAGTCGATAATTGTCGTGGACCACGGCCCGCCGGCCAAAAAAGGAGTTTCAGAGGCGGACG